>CAMOCR010000017.1 GCA_946611025.1 uncultured Alphaproteobacteria bacterium
TATAACGGATAAGACGAAATAGCTGTTGCGCTTATATAGTTGCTATTTGTAGTAATCAAATACTGTTTACGTGTGCTGGTTGTGACCGTTGTGGCATCTGCACTGGCAAAATACTTGAATTGTACATCACGCGACCACACTGGATACAATGTCATATCGCCGGTACACGAAACATTTGTTTGACCATCTGTATAAGTGATGGTTGACGTGTCACGGTCTGTTGCCCAACCACCGAAACTCCATCCGTTAGAAACATCTTGTTCGTCTACATATTCTGCTGTCTGTGGCAAATCATTAAATTTAGTCAATTTGCTTATTGGTGTACCATATGTGCATGTTTGTGTGCCAAGTGTATCGCTTCCAGATTTATATGTTATCGTGTAACCGTTCGCGGTCCATTTCGCTGTGAATTTAATGTTTCCATATGTGCCTGTGGCAATCTTGAAGCCTTTTGCGCCTGATGATGAAGACCCAGTCCCCCAAGCCGTTGGCGCGGTTGTCACAGTCCATCCGCCAAATGTATAACCGGTTTTGGTTGGGTCGCTGATGGTAATGGTCGAATCGGTCACCGTGTATGTTGTTGGGTGTGTTGTGCCATGTGTGCCACCATCCAAAACATATTCAATTGTATATGTGTTCTTGGTCGCATTTGCGGTGTATGCGATGTTGCTGGCCCCCATTGTAAATGAATATGCATTTGTTGTCGATACATCGGCGCCGCCAGATGTCTGGGTCCACTTTGACCATGTGTATCCACCACTTGCCGTTGCACCCAATGTGACGTTTGCACCATATTCATATGTCCCGGCACCAGACACCGATGCGATACCGGTACCCTTGGTCAATGTGACGGTGTATGTGTTCGTTGTCCATGTGGCGGTGATGGTTGCACTGCCACTGGTCACACCAAGGTTGGTTTCATTACATGACACTGTTTGACCCGCGGTAAATGTTTTGCCATTGACAGACCACTTATCAAAAGTATATCCAGTGACCCCAGTTATCGCCGCCGGCATATCAAAGGTTGAACCATATGTGCATGATGTTGGGGTTGTTGGTGCGGTCCCATGCCCACCATTGTTAAAGTTTAATGTAATATCGTTTGTGCCACATGTGGTGCCACTGTATCCGCCAGAACATTCCCAAATTGCCGTAAATATGACCGTACCCGATGTTGAACGCAGGTTCTTGAACGATGTTTCGGTCGTGCTGGCAATCTCTGTGGCGGTGGTTGTTGATGAACCATATGTATGTGTCACAGAATCCATACCCGTGATTTTCCAACCCTTGAACGTGGCATGTGCGTGTGTTGGGTTGTTGACTGTAAACGCGGTATCATATGTCGCACTGGTCGGGTGATTCGTTCCATATGACCCACCATTTAACGAGTATGACACCGTGTATTTGTTCGGTGTCCATCTGGTATAGAATGTTGTCGTTCCACCACCAGTGGTCACAATGTTTTTAGCGGCTGGGGTAAAATTGCCCTGGGCGTCTACAACCATGATACCATCCGTGGCTTTTGTTGTATATACCCCGGCAAACTGGTATCCAGTCATTTGTGGCAATGTTGTTAATTTGGTAATGACCGTGGTTGCACTACTATCGCTGTACATGCCAGAATCATACTTGCTGTATACAGATGTTGGAGATACAGCAACATTGGCTGTGCGTGATGACGATGATGCCGAATTGCTGGTCCAAAGATCAGTGTTCAGTGTTATTGCGCCAGAAATAATTTCTTTACAGACACAGGATTGTGCACCTGTGTTGGCAGAACATTTTACACTTGTGCCGGTGTCGGTTCCACCATTTGTACTGTACCCCGTGTCGCAAATACCAGCACATTGGGTTGGGGAGCTGCTTTCCACAGGTGTACCGTGACTATAGTCACATCTATACCAAACTGCAGACAATGTTGCTGTGCCACCCTGGGTTTTTACAAGTCTATCTAAGCTGCCAGTAATAAAACTACCGTCGGGTCTTATCATGTCATAGGTATTGTTTTTGAAACCACCAAACCGAAAACCCTTTGTGCTGGGGATGGTTGTTAAACTGGTGATTTTATTCGACAGGGCACTGTCGGAATATACACCGGTATCATACTTGGTGTATAATGTTGTTGGACTTACACTGGGCGCAGAATTTACATAGATTTTGTTTATATCTCCGTTAACAGTATAATAATCATTAACGGTTGTATCCAGTGTTATTGCACCCGATGTTACTGGAACCCAATGAGCATACAACGGATCTGAACAATGATCGTTTGTTAAAAAGTTACCATTGGCATCTATAATTTGATTACCAGTAATTTTTCCCGTATAAAAACCAGTAAATGTATAGCCAACCATCTGTGGTATAAGACTTGAACTTGTTACTGGTGTTGTCAGAGACTGATCAGTATATCTGCTTTTGTCACTACGTTTAACATAGATGTGTTCTGGTGCGGAAATTGTCGCCGTTTGTACAGCCGATGCTGACTGGGTTGATTCGGTCCAACGATCGCTGTACAGGTAGAAACTACAAAGAATGTCAGATTGCCATCCAGCATACAATGTTGTGTTCGCTGTCTTGTTCCATGTGCGCGCCGATGCACCCGCCGCAGTATAATACTGTGTGCCAGATGTATATGTCTCATTGTCATACCAACCCATAAATGTATATCCAGTACGGGTTGGGGCGGTTGTACTGATTTCCGGCATGTTCGCATCATATGTCGCCGTCACATCGGCACTTTGCCCACCGCTACCACCATTTGCATTAAATGATACAGTTGCTTTGACTGGTGTCCATTCGCAAACAAACGGAACAACACCAGACCACGTTTGCTGATCGCCTGCATCTAACAACTTATCAAAATCCCACGAATTACCATAGAAACTGCTAATATCCCCATCGCTGTCAATACTGGTAAATGGGTCGCCATTGTTTGCATCATTGCATAAATATTCAATACCACCCCCAGCAGAACAATCGATTTCTGCGCTATCAAACGTATAACCGGTGGCAGAAGGTATCGTTACCGATGTGTCCCCATGGGCGACCGTTTGTGGCATATTATTTACAGTTATGTTTATGCTGGGACCACCAGAATTGTTTGTGCTACATGTTATTTGTCGTTGAATTGGTTGGCACGCGACATCACCGTTTGCAACAAGTGATCCAGTTGGTGTCCCAGTGGTTGTGTAACCCGCAGCGCAATTCCATATCATATAATATGTTGTGTCACTTGACGGACATACAATCGTTGTTCCTGTGCCAGATGAGCTGGTTGAAAAACCAGTGTTGGTGGCGTTTGTTTTGGTTGGTGTTGCATTAAACGCAACGCTTTGTCCAATAACGCATGTAATTGTAGCGTTGTTTGTGCCAGTCGGGTTAGATACCATTATGGCACCGTTGCTGATGGAACTGGGGCTTAAAGTAAATGTGCCAGATCCACCATTTTTGTTTATTGTGATTGTGACGGTGTTTAGTTTTGGACAAACGGCGCTACCGGTGCAATTATAATTGCCCGTTGGACACGTAAGGCACGAATTGCCTGCCACGATATCGTCATCAGATATCGTGCGGCCGTCATATGTCGTGCCGCAATCAGACAGGTAGTACCCCGCATTACACGATGTGTACTTTTTGTATGTTGGGCATGAATAACCCGCGGCGAACGCATTCGCCCCAAAAACAACAAAACATACAAATGTCAAAAACCCAAGAAATCTGCGCAATTTCCCCATTTCTTCCTCTCTTTTGTTATTCATGGTAGAAAAAATATAGCGGGTTGCGCAAGTAAAAAAACACACATATATATAAAGGTGCAAATAAACAAAAAAACACGCCATCGGCGTGTCAATTTTTTTCGTGGTGGGTTATGTAGGACTCGAACCCACGACCAAAGCGTTATGAGCGCTCCGCTCTAACCAACTGAGCTAATAACCCACGGCGGTCATTATATCTGTTTTTGATTTCCTTGCAAGAGATTTTTATTAAAAGTTCAAAGTGCAAAGTGCAGAGTTCAAAGTCTTTCCATCAATTTGATGGGAACTTGGCTCACTGGAATATGGTTCCAGATAATAAAATCCCCTTCGCTGGCGAAGGGGTGGCGGTGAATACCGACGGGGTAGTGGTACCCGTAGCATAATTCAAAATATTTTTTATCTCGTTGCAATGGGGGGCGAAATGTGCCAATATTCGTCCATGGCGGAAATTGTCCCGATTTTGAACGATGCACAAATGTCGGCGTTTAATACGCTGGAACATACGCATTCAAATGTTTTGATTCTGGGGCCGGCGGGTACCGGAAAATCAACATTTGTGAACTATATCAAATCTGCATCGAAAAAGCGCGTTGTTTGTGCGTGTCCAACGGCGGTGTCGGCGTTAAATGTCGGGGGACAAACGATTCATTCGCTGTTTCAAATTCAGCCACGCGATTTTATTATGACCGAATTGTTGAAATTAAAGGCAAAGCCGCGCAATATATTGAACGCAACCGATGTTTTGATTATTGATGAAATTTCCATGGTTGCGCCCGATTTGCTGGATGCGATGGATTGGTTGGCGCGTGCAGCGCGGCATAATAATGAGCCGTTTGGGGGAATTCAAATTGTGGCGATTGGCGATTTGTTCCAATTGCCGCCGGTTATTACGCGCGATGCTGCGGGGTACTATGCAGTCGAATACGAACACGAAAACGCATATTTCTTTGATTCACATGTGTACAAGCGGTCAAATTTTGTGCCATTTAACTTTGAAACGGTTTATCGCCAGAACGATGGTGATTTGTTGACGCACCTGATGCGGTTGCGTGGGAATGATTTGTCGGCATTGGAATTTTTTAATAATTGTCACATCGCGGATGCCGCGCGGCGTGCAAACGCGGTGTTGATTACGCCATTTCGGGCGGTTGCCGAACACATAAATACCGACCGGTTGAACCAGATTGGTGCGCCGGCGGTGACATACACCGGTGAATTGACCGGAAACTTTGCCGAACGCGATGTGCCGGCACCAATGAATTTAACACTAAAGCAGGGCGCATTGGTCGTTTTTGTTAAAAATGGTGATAAATGGCACAATGGGTCGATGGGAATTGTTGAACAATTAAATGCGCGTGAAATTATTGTGCAATTGCTGAATAAAAACCACGATGTTGTGGTGGTAAAACCGGAAAAATGGCAAAAAATTGAATATTCGCGCGATGAAAACGACCGAATAACTGAAAACGAAGTCGGCAGTTTCAAACAATTCCCGCTAAATCTGGGCTATGCCATGACCATACACAAGGCCCAAGGTAAAACATTGGACGCGGTTGTGGTTGATATTTCGCGGGGGGCATTTGCACACGGGCAAACATATGTTGCGCTGTCGCGTACGCGCAGCGCCGCCGATATGCATGTGGCAACACCGCTGCGTCCGCGCGATGTGATATTTGACCCGCGGGTTATCGAATTCATTACTGATAAATGAAATGTTGACAATTTTATTAATTTGTATTATAAATTACTGTCGTAGAGAACTAAATATCCCAGGGGGCAGTAATATGAATAAAAACAATAGCAAAGAAAAGTCATTAAAATTAGATTTGACGCTGCTTATGCAGACACGCAATTTAATGTTTGGCTTTTTGGCGCTTTCAAGCCTGCTATTCGTTGGCAGCGCGGTTGCCGATGGTGTTGATAATATAAAAACGACCAAAGAATTGCACAAAGATTTGTATGGAAAAACAAAGCTTAGCCGTGAAAACAAAAAAGATTTAGCAAAAGATTTGACCGGCAACGCGATTGTTTGTGTTGTGGCTTTTGCGATTTTCTTTATGTTGGTTAATACATTACGCACAGCCAAGCGCTATAACGATGCGGCGGCAATTCGTATCGCGCGCCGGTATATGCTTAAAATGCGTAATATAAACCCAGAATTAAAGAAATATGACCATATCTTGAACAATGAAATGGCGTTATATAATATCGCATGTGGTGTCGCCAACATGATGCCATTTGGTACAATAATGGAAATGGGCGCTGATTGGGATGCATTGCGCTATCGTTCGGAACGGGTTGATACCAAATATGATGAATTAAGATTAAAAAATGTCGCAATTCAGTCAATCGTCAACGATGTCCGCCATGTCGCCAAGGACAACCCAGAATTTATGAATAAATTGGTTGTGTTGGTCGAATCAAGTGCGAAAACATTCGTCTTGGGTAAATATATGAAAAATCAAAAAGTACGATAAATTGGTATTTAATATGTAAAAAAGATTCCGCAAATGCGGAATCTTTTTTTTATCGCGTGTTTGACTTTTCTGCCTGCATATCGTGTTGCATAATTTTCATAAAAAATTCGCCATTTTGTTTCAGTGTTTCAAAGTCTGGACGAACAATGTCGGTCGGCATAGCCGATGTGATTAAATCGCGGATTGCCGGAATTGGTGCGCCACGTTGGGATGCAATGACACCGTTTATAATTGCATTGCGTTCTGCCGCCATAATAATCGCACCGTCTGGGGTTAACATGTCTTGGTTTTTGTTCGGGACCAATCCTGTTATTTGATGTTCATCAATCAATTGATATGTAAAACCATATACCGCAAAGAAGTTGCCCAGCGAAAAATAAGACGGCAACAAATCTTCGTTATGTTCATAAACATATTGTGAAAATTTGTTATGAAAATTCATTTTTGTGTCGTTTGCAGACATAAATGAAATCGTATTAAACTTATTCTTTTCCAATGGTGAAACCGGTGCGTGTTGTACAACCAACAGGTTTTTCATAATGTTCGCGATAACACGGTTGTCGTATCCGTGTTTACGCATGTCCACGACCATTATATCTTGAAATGCATATGCCGGCACAGAACCATGACTGTGTGTAAAAATAATCAAATTACGAATGTTTTGTAATGCTTCTAAATCTGGTAATTTATTATCATTTTTATCAACGATGCACGGACGAATAACATAGCCGTATAAATCTTGAATATAATTATCATTAATGTCAAACAGTGCGTTGTTTTTGTTTAATATTTTTGAACGGGCATTTTTGAAAACATTTGCGCGTTCGGTGTTGCGATTTGTTGTGTTGAAATCATAATATGCCGAATATATATCAACATCGCGTAAACCGTAAAATGCAACCAGACGCGATATCATTGATGCATAGTAATTTGCATCTTTGACCGATTGCGTTCTTTCGCCACCGAATATAACAATGCGTGTTTTATTTGTTGGGATGTTTGTTGCGGCCACTGCACCATAAACACATGTATCGCTTTTTGCGATTCTGCGAATTATCTTTGCGTGTGTTTTGTATGGTGCATTTTGTTCCATGTTATAATTCCTTTTGCATGATAATTGCATCAATTCCGTCATAGTATTTTGGGCGCGTGCCAACCGGTAAAAACCCGTATTTTTCATACAGATTTTTTGCCGGATAATTTACTTTAGAAACTTCTAAAAACACTTTGTGTACACTTTGTTTTTTTAATTCTTGTTCCATCAGTAAAATCATCGCGCCGGCAACACCATTGCGTCGTGCATTGGGGGCAACACCAATGGTTATTATTTCGGCCTCGCCGGCGACTGTGCGCCACACAATAAAGCCGTTATCAGATGCCAAAATTTCACACCCAGATTTTTTCAAATCCATAAAATCATTTTCCGACCATGGACGATCGGGAAAACATTGTTTGTGAAGTTCGACCAGTTTATTTAACATGTGAATTATTCTTTTCCCATGCCTTGCGCATTTTTGTATAAACGTGTTCGGCCAATTTATCAATGCTGCTGTGTGTTGCAAAAACAACATTTTTGGGCGACAACATTTGCAATCTATATTGAACCTGTTGTTCAAATGGACGTGATTGTTCATATTCACGTTCAACGCGGACAACGTTATCACCCGATATAACGGAAAAACAACGCACAACGCCACCCGTTTTTGTAATATGTGATGTGTGCATAATTGGTGCAGAAGACACAATTTGCATGATTTCTTGTTTTCGGTCTGCCAATTCTTGTTGCTTTTTTGATAAAAAGATTTTTTGAAAAATTGTTGCCATTGTTTTGCCCTTTGTTATCTTGCTTTTACCGGACAACCGTGTTTTATCATATATGCGTTTAACATTTTTGTGTATACCGTTGATGCAAAACCGTTGTATTCAGAAATTGTTTCCCGTGCATCGCAATTTTTGCATTTTTCTGTTTTTGGTTTGTCGCAATGAAAAGTGTATGAAATATCCATATCGCGGAATGGATAAAACGTTTTATATTTGGTCAATTCTGCGCGAACCATTGTATCATCTGTCTTGATAGATACGCGGTGTACGATTCCTATTTGCATATCCATTTTGTCCATTTTTGGCACTTGAACATAATTTACAGAATCTCTGTTGTTTTTAATAAAATCTAATATTCTGCATTGTGTTTTTGTATAGAATATTTTTTCAAGAATGTTTGCCATTTTTATGCCTCTTTGTTTGTTTCAACATAACTGGGGCGCAGATACATTGGCACCACCGGTTCGGTTATACATTCCCTCAATTTATCTTGTACAATTTGAACGCCGTTTTTCAAATTAAATGGGCGGTGACCAACGGTGCGTGGCCATGCCATTTGTTTTGTTTCAACATCATCAATTGTCATCGTGCATGGCGGCAAATTTTTTGCCCCCACAAAGAAATCGCCACGTCCAGAATCAATTGCAACAAATGCGTCGGGGGTGTCATGCAAATACAATTCAAATGCGTTTATCGATACAACTGGAATATTTAATCCCATGCCCAACCCCTTGGCATAGGCAATACCGATGCGAATGCCGGTAAAACTGCCGGGGCCAACGACAACACCAATTGCACTAATATCACGCCACGATGCGCCACATTCTGTGATAAAGCGTTCGGTTTCAATCGGCAATGCAACCGATTGTTTTTCCGCAACAACAGATTTGTATTTGTCGTCCAATACAAATTCCAGATTCGCGCCAGATGTGTTTATTATTAAAATCATTTTGTGTGCTCGTTGAACAATTTATAGTACAGCATTGGAATCCCGCCATAGTGGCGTTCCAACGCGCCATTTGCGACAACTTCGGTTTGTTTAGTTTTGGTATGCATTATACCACATTGGTATTGTGCACCGTCAAATTCTTCGGGCATATTTGGCATGTATTCTTTGATGCATAAAATTTTAATTTTGTGTGATTTTGCCTGAATCGCATGACGCACAAAACCGTCGCGTTTACCCGGTAATATGCATGATGTAATATCAAAACGTTGTATTTTGTTATATACATCTTTGTATGCGCCAATTGCGCGGGCGGTTTCCTTGTCGGTCACAGTTTTTACCAATTCACCACCTGTATAAAATTCAACTTCGCGGATTGCTTGTTTACTCATAATCTTACCCCAAATCCAATCTTTTTACTAAATCCCGCAGATTTTTGTAATGACAATAAATCATCAATTTTTGCAATTGTAAAATCTGTGGGGGTGTCCATGCCGTTGTTTTTTAGCAATGCACGGCGCAACATTGCCGTCAATTCGCGGTGCAATTGGCGGACACCTTCTTCGGATGTATAGTTTTGAATAATGTGTCGAATTGCATCATCGCTGATTGTTATGTTGTCCATTGCCCAGCCGGTGTCGTTCGCCGCGCGTTTAATCAAATGTTCGCGCGCGATACGAACCTTTTCATCCATGCTGTATCCTGGAATTTCGATAATTTCCATACGGTCTTTCAGGGCGCTGGAAATATTCAAACTGTTTGCGGTCGCAATGAACAAAACATTTGATAAATCAAAATCAACTTCTAAATAATGATCGCGGAACGCCTTGTTTTGTTCGGGATCCAGAATTTCCAGCAATGCCGATTCCGGATCGCCGCGCCAATCGCGACCCATTTTGTCGATTTCGTCCAGCACAATAACCGGATTGTTTGCCTTGCACCGTTTTAACGCATCCATAATGCGTCCCGTTTGTGCGCCAATATATGTTTTACGATGCCCGCGGAAATGCGCTTCGTCTGATATGCCACCCAGAGAAATACGCTGATATTTGCGCCCCAATGCCGCTGCAATCGATTTACCCAGTGATGTTTTACCAACACCCGGCGCACCAACAAAGCATAAAATGCTGCCGTTGTTTTTGCCGGTCTTTTTCATGACGGCAATATGTTCCAAAATGCGTTCTTTGACCGCGTCCATGCCGGAATGCTCGCTGTCCAGTACCGCGCGTGCCGTATCCAGATTGATATCTTGCGGATCGGCCTTGTCCCACGGCATTGACAATAATTCATCCAGGTACGCCTTTAATAATCCGCCTTCGTTGGACATTGGCGACAATGTGCGCATGCGGCGCCATTCCGCCATGGCTTTTTCCTTGGCTTCTGCTGGCATACTGGATTTTGCAATGCGGTCGCGCATGTTTTCCGCATCCATTTCTTCGCTGTCTTCGCCCATTTCGTGCTGAATCGCGCGCATTTTTTCTTGTAAAATTGCTTCGCGGCGACCGTGTTCCATTTGCTGATTTATGCGGCGGTTAATTGAATCTTCGATTTTCATCGTTTCCGCCATCAAATTTACCTGTTCCAGCAAAATAATCAGTTTTTCACGCCATGTTGGCGCACATAAAATGCTGATTGCGATATCTGTTTCCAAATCCAGCATTTGCACCACGGCATCAACAAACGCGGGCAACGGGTAATTTTGCACCACCGCACGCAATTTATCCATCTTGAATTTGCGCGATGCAGACATTGCCTGGATATTATTCGCAATTTTATCGCGCAGGGCGATTGTCTGGTCAAAATTTGTGTCGTCCAGAACCTCAATCGGTGTTACATCGCCCATAAAAATACCGTTTTCAATCGCGACATTGGAAATGCGAACCGCATCGGTTGTGCGTACAATGGCATGCAATGAACCATCGGGCATGCGCAAAACCTGGGCGATTTCGCCAATTGTGCCAACATCATATATATCGGCAACTTCGGCCGGATATGACCAACTGTGCTGGGCGGTCAAAACGATACGGCGCGCCGAATTTGCCGCCGCTTCGATACATGCCACCGACAGTGGATTATCAATATAAATTGGCACAGTTAAACCCGGATTTACGACCAAATCACGAAAAGGTAAAATATATTCTTTCATAGCACAGTGTAATATAGAATATTTTTACAACATTTCAAGGTAAATAAACGGCGCCAATGTGGCGCCGATGATTATTTTATTTTGTTTGCGACAACTGCGCCACCGGAATAAAACTTGTACCCGTCGGGAATAAAGGTCAACAAGCCCCAATTTTTATCGTCTGGGCCGGTGTATCCAAACATTTTGTATGTTTCGTTCCAATAATTGCCGCGTTCAACCGCGTTGTCTTCGAACCCCAGCCGCCCAAACAGACGCACCGCACGATGTGTCTGTGTATCATAGTAATACAGGCACACACGCGAATTTTTTGCCAATTGTTCCGCCTTTTGTGAATGTTTGCCGGTCAAAAAATGCAAATTCAGGTTTTCGGCGTGTTCGTTCATGGTGTTCATTAAATGGCGCGTTTCTGGGTATTTGTCGGCGTTTAT
Source organism: uncultured Alphaproteobacteria bacterium (assembly GCA_946611025.1). Classification (GTDB taxonomy): domain Bacteria; phylum Pseudomonadota; class Alphaproteobacteria; order Rs-D84; family Rs-D84; genus Enterousia. Next base: position 11,574 of record CAMOCR010000017.1, read on the forward strand.
GGTGCTGACATACACAAATGGACACGCGTGAATTATGCTTAAAATATGGTCAAGTACTTCAACAGTCATGATATTTTCCCCCTTTGGTTACACGACAAATGCTATACCCA
>CAMOCR010000018.1 GCA_946611025.1 uncultured Alphaproteobacteria bacterium
TCAAACCATTGTTTTCGACAACGAAAACACCGTTTGCTTCTTGAAGCGACGACTGCAACGCTGAAATCAAATCTGATTTTTCTTCGCGTCTCATCTGTATACCCTTACTTCTTCGTTTTGTTTAACTTTCCACCGGACTTGCATCCAGATGGGGCTTGGTTCCTGCCCCAAAGAATTGTTTCTTTGTCTATGATGGCAATTAAGCCGTGATTGCACGACACCATCAGTCTTGGACAGAAATCTTGTTTTTGCTTTGGGCAATAATTACCCAAAGCAAATTATTATTTTACATCGATTTTCAGGCCTGGACCTTGGGTTGTTGCAACTGCTGCACCCAAGATATATTGACCCTTAGACGATGCTGGTTTAATCTTTTTCAATTGATCAATCAATGCATTTGCATTTTCAACCAATTGTTCCGTTGTGAACGACATTTTACCAATACCGGCATGAATAATGCCCTTCTTTTCGGCACGATATTCAATTTGACCCGCCTTGGCAACTTTGACTGCTTCGGCAACATTGTTTGTGACCGTACCCAATTTTGGATTCGGCATCAAACCCTTTGGTCCCAAAACACGTGCAACCTTGGACATTTTTGGCATCATGTCTGGTGTTGCGATAACGCGGTCGAAATTGATTTGACCACCGGCGACGGCTTCAATCAATTCTTCGCCACCGACAACATCGGCACCTGCTTTCTTGGCTTCGTCTTGGGAATTGATTGTGAACACGGCAACGCGAACCTTTTTACCGGTACCATTTGGCAACGACAACATTCCACGAATGTTTTGGTCAGCCTTGGTCACGTCAATACCCAAACGGATTGCGATTTCCAAACTTTCATCAAACTTTTTTGAAACATATGGGCGCAAAGCTTCGATTGCATCTGCAATTGTGTAAACTTTGTTTTTGTCCAATGCCGCCCATGCTTGCTGTCTTTTCGTAGCTTTCATGTCTTATTCCTCCACCTTTACGCCCATAGAACGACATTGACCCGCAACGATGTTCATTGCAGATTCAACAGTAGAGCAATTCAAATCAGGCATTTTTGCTTCAGCAATTTGTTTGATTTGGTCTTTTGTGATTGTACCAACAAAATCGCGACCAGGTTTGTGTGAACCGATTTTCAACTTCAATGCTTTTTTAATATAGTACGACACAGGTGGCAATTTCATAATGAATTCGAAACTGCGGTCTGTATAGACTGTAATAATGCATGGAATCGGCATACCCGGTTCTTTGTCTGCGGTTTTGTCATTAAATTGTTTGCAGAATTCGGCGATATTCACACCCGCCGCACCCAATGCCGGCCCAATCGGGGGCGCTGGATTTGCTTGTTTTGCAGGGACGACCAGTTTGACCAATCCCTTGACTTCTTTCTTTGCCATTTATTCACTCCATTTTGTTTTGTTGTGTTGTGGTGCGATGTGGCGCATCTACCACGATTGTGCGATTTTACAAAATCGCGAAAACTGTTTTGTGTTATACGCGTTCAACCTGGGCAAAGTCCAATTCCACACTGGTTTCACGACCAAACACCAAAATTGTCACGGTCATTTTTTGTTTCACATTATCGACTTCGCTAATAACACCATTGAAACCTGCAAATGGTCCATCAATAACATGCACTTCTTGACCAACTTCGTATGTAATATCATCAACGGCGACCGCACCTTCTTCAACCTGTTTCATCAGGCGGCGCGCTTCTTCTTCGCTAACTGCGATTGGTTTTTGTTTTGCGCCCAAGAACATAACCACCTGGGGCATCAATTTCACCAAAGAAAATGTTTCATTGTTCATAACCATTTGAACAACAATATAACCCGGGAAAAATTTCTTTTCAGATTTGACGCGTTTACCAGCTTTAATTTCAACAACTTCACGTGTTGGAACCAAAATTTCACCAAAAAACGCATTCAAACGACGCTTGTCAATTTGTTCACGCAAACCACGTGCGACCTTGTCTTCACAGCCCGTATGAACATTCACAACAAACCATTGCATTTTGTCTTCCATTTATACTTCCTTCGCTAGTATTCTTAGAAAATCCAATTTACAACCGCATTCAGCGCACTATCGACAATAAACAAAAACAATGTCGCCAAACCCGAAAACACCAGAATCATGATTGTGGCACGAATAACTTCGTCACGCGATGGCCACACAATCTTGAACCATTCGCTACGTACAGATTTAATAAATTCCAGCATTTTTTTCATAAAATTCGCCCAATTTTTAAAGTGTTTCAATCATTGTCGCCCAGTTTTATCTGGCAGGGGCAGAAGGAATCGAACCCTCATCCGCGGTTTTGGAGACCGATATTCTACCGTTGAACTATGCCCCTAATACTTATAAAATATCGCCCGATTTCTGCCGCAATACCCCCAATGATCTGCGCTAAGATACCACAGCCATATAAAAAATCAAGTGGAAATATTATAAAGTTTTAAAAAAATCCATGCAAGTAAAATTTCATCGCTTTATTTGTTAATTATTAATTTTATGTAATTTTTGCTTGCACCACCACCGACATTTTGTCTACAATCAGCATATCACAGGGGGAGAAATTCGTGCAAAACCGCATAGAACCGCCAATTTTACTGTCTCGTGTTTTGACGCTTGTCTTTGCGGCAACGCTGGTTGTTTTGGCTGTTTTGATAATAACACTGTATAATTTGTTCCCACTTAATCGACCAGAGGTATTCTTTTTGCGTTCCGCCAATACGAATGCAACAGAAATTACATTGACCCAGGTCATGCCCGCTGGTGACGATTTTGACCGATATAAACGGGCATTTATTGCCGAATATGTCAAGGCGCGAAACGAAATTGTACCAAATATACGAACAATGGAAAAAAATTGGTCTATGCAGGGTGGCGCCGTAAAAACCATGTCAACCGATGATGTGTTTGCCGAATTTGTGAATACCGCAATGTACCAAGAATACCTGTTAAATGGGGCTGAATTTGATTTTTCGTGTACGGTTGAATACCCATCACGTCCTGTTAATTCGTACAAATCGGATGGTGCGACATATACTGTTGATTTTCAATGGTTTTGTACAAATAGTTATGGACAGACCGACCGAAAAGATTATAGAATAAAAATAACATTGATGACCGATGGTGCCCAAAACATGAAATGGGTTGACCACATGGAAAATCCGTTGGGACTGCGTGTGGTGGAATATTCGGTTGAATCTGGCGATGGCGACCCGTTGGATGCGTTCGTTGTCGGCAATGAATAAATGGTAACGGAAAGGAAAGGAAATGACGTTTTCGCAACTAATAAAATTAAACATTTCTTTATTGTGCCTGGCCTGTGCATGTGGTGTGCCAATGGTCAATGTCCATGCGGCAACCGCATCAAATGCACACATGATTTCTGGTAATACCAAGGCCGGATATGCACAATTATCCTGGTCTAAGGGGGCGGTTTTACCGGTAAAATTACGCAGTGGCATGGTGACAATGATAACATTGCCCACAGGTGAACAAATTGTTGACGGTATATTCGGCGACAATGGATTGTTTGAATATAGTGGTACCGCGGGAACAAATGTTATGTATCTGCAACCCAAAGAAGGTGTCCAGGGTGGTGATACCAATTTAATTATTCATGGCAAATCGGGTAATCAATATATTTTCTATCTGCGTGCCGAACCATCAAATTCGACCGATGTGACCTATTCCCAGATTGATGTTGTTATGGATGGCGCTGCGGCATTACCGAACGCATCTGGCACAGCAACTACGACCGGTTCTATGGGGTCTATATTCAAGAAATCTGCGCCACAATCAAACACGGTTGGTGTTGACGGCGAAGATTACGGTTGGATTAAATCGATGAAAATCGACCCATCGGAATTCCGTTTTGATTTAGATATATTTGTTCCAAATCCAGACGATTATGTGATTGCGCCTGAACGCGTATGGCGCGACCGCATATTTACATACATTGACTTTGGGGACAAGGTTATTTCCATGACCCAGCGTCCCGTTGTGTCGTTATTGGTCGAAGGGGGCGAATCCCCGGTTGGTTTCCGCACCGATGGCGAAGATGGTCGTTTATTGATTGTCGAAGCGGTTGGCGACATGGTTCTGCGCAGCGGTCAACGCATCGTTTGTATCAAAAAGCGTGAAAAGCCATTCTTGATTACAGACACCGCATCTGTCATGGCACTGGCTGAGGCTAATGTTGCCCAATCCATGATGTCGGGACAATCACTGAATAATTTGACATATGGATATGATATGGCGGCAATTAATTCGGCGGGCGTGAATAACACCGGAACGCCGGTTATGGTTGGCAATGTATCGAATAATGCGGCGGCGGGTTATTATGTACCATCGGGCTTTGTCGCCGGCCAGGCACTGCCCCCCCAGGCAACTGTTGCACCGGTATCGTCGGGCGCGGTGAATATGATGCCGACCGAACGCGTGACGGCGGGTTCATATTTACCACAATCGAATATACCACTTATTACCAGCAATCAATCTGGGGTTGCAGTGGAATTAAAATCAGACACATCGGTCAAGGCATTAAATGACTATTGGACCGGCCTGTTGGCAAAGTTCAGTGGTGATTCAGGCCAGGGCTTGCTAACCCCGTACAAAGACAGTGTATTCTTTGCTGTTGACGAACAAGGTGTTGGTGAATTGGGGTCATCGGCGACAACGGCGCGTCTGTATCGCCTGCGTATTGGACCAATGGCAGACATTGATGCGGCACAACGCCTGTGCGACCAATTGTTAAAATTCAGTGGCACCAGTTGCAGTGTCGTACGTATCCAATAATAAATCGGTGTGTGCGGAAATATGAGCGGATTAAAACAACAATTTTTAAGTATACGTAATTCAACCCCTAAACACGTCCAGTGGCTGTTGTTGGGCGCGGCGTTTATTGTTGTGCTGATATTATTGACATTGTTAATGACCGGCAACAACGGCAAGGCAAAAAAAACAATCAAAGAAGACGTGCCGGTTGATATAACATTGTCCACCGACAATATTGATTGGGCAGATGTCACCGTTGGAACAAAAAAGACCGAAACAATAAATGTTTTGGCGGTTTCCCCGACCAAGGTTTCTATGTCACAAAACAAAGAAATAAATGGTTTTAAATCGAAAACAACATGTGGTGCGGCGGTTATAAATTCCAAGATTTCATGTAATATATTTTTGGAATATGAACCAACTGTTGCGATGTCGCCGGAAACGTTGACATTGTCTGTGTTTTATCATGGTGAAAACGAACCAGAATCTATGAAACAGGCAAAACGTGTTTCAATTGTGTTGGGGGCGACCGCACCAGCGCCGGTTGTGACACCAAAACCCACACCGAAACCTGCGCCAAAACCGGTTGTTGCGGAACCCGTCGACGACGATTTTGACATCGATGATGAACCAGAATACACGGCACCCGCACCACAAAAAATTGAACAAGAAATAAAAACAATTGCACCAAGTGACCCGTTTGCAAATTCGCGCAATGTCCAACCCCAACCAACAAACACCGATACATACAATCGCCCCAGTGAAAGTTGTTCGGACTTTGCGTTTCCGGGCTATGATTTATCGGGGACACAATTTGGTTGGATAAAGCCAGATGCCGGTGGATATTATTTCTATCCATTTGCCGATCGCAATTGTAAAAACCCAACGGGTATATATAACCAGGCAACTGGTATCATTACCGACATAAATTCTGTTGGTAAAAAAATCGGTACTGATGCAGAACACATAAATACCACAATGGCAACAGGGGTGGTTCCAACATTGAGCGATGCACCGCGCGCACGCGTTTCTGGACGCGCAACGGCATCAACAACACCAATTGGGTCGATGGGAAAAATTGAATTGGCGGCCGCCCCGGTCGAAGATGTTATTTATGATACAACCGATCAAAATGCCGTTGTTTCATCGCAACCATATGACCGCACATTCATATTGCGTCAATATAAACCAATTCCGGCAACAATCGTCTCTGATGTTCGTGCCGATACCGCACTGGATGCAGATAACATGCATTTCCCCGTACGTGCAACGGTTGACCGCAATGTTTATTCCGACAACGGTCGCACAATTATTATTCCAACTGGTACATTATTGTTGGGCTATGTCACCGGCGAAGTCCCCGGACCATACAAGGCAATCGGTCGTATGAACATTAAATGGTATCAATTTGTTTTACCAAATGGTGTTGAATTTAATTTTAGCAGTGGCGAAGATCCAATATCGGCTGATGCCCAGGGTCGTATCGGTGTTCCTGGCCGCGGCAGCACCGACTATCTGGAACAATTTGTAATGCCAATGTTAACATCCATTGTACCTGCGGCGGTCAATATGGTTGCACCGGTGGCGGATAAGTTTGTGAATCAAATTGATTTAGACAACAATACGGTTGTGCAAAGTGGCACACTGCGTTCGTCGGAATTGGCGAAAAACGAAATTATTACTGCATGGAACCAAGTTGCGCAAAAATTATTGGTTGATATGATGGACAACACCGTTCCGCCATTTACAATTCCGGCGGGTACGCGTATTACCGTGTATTCACCAAACGATTTAATGGTTGCATGTACAACAAATGAAAAGTGCATGGTTCGCGCCCCAAGTAATGCCCCACGCAGAAATCCATCTTGGGACACACGTCCAGCCGAAGACGGTTCATGGGTTGGCCAGGCACGCTCGTTCGATTTGGAACAATACTGTGAACAAGATAACAATAAAATATGGGGTATAAGAAAGGGTATTGATGCATATTCTGTTCGCAATTCTGGATATTCATACAGCACTATCTTGGGGTATTGCCAATCATTGAATTACCAGGCGGTAAACATCGCGCGACAAAATGCTGTTTTTGAAAATCAGCAATCGGCCAGCAATTCAAACAGCATTGCCAGCACAGGTGGTGTTGGTTCACAAAAATATAACGAACAAGTGTTGGGCTTGAAATACAATGAATCTGGTGCGATTGAAAATCCATTTGCCAAATCGTCATCTGGGGCGGCACCCGCCGAAGACATGTCTTTGAAGTGTCTGGATGGTTCAAACCCAGATGCCAATGGTTGCTGTGCGGGTGAAACATATACGGATATGGGCGACCAGGGATTTAATTGCTGTCCAGATACGGGTGGCGATTGTTTCCCACCAATATTGTGACAACAAGCGTTGCGAACATTTAACTAACCCCACGCATGTGGGGTTTTTATTTACACATGAGGATTTAAATGAATACATCTTGATATAATTTATTCCACAATAAAAATGCGTGCCATCTATGCACGCATTTTTTTATTAAAAAAACGCATGATTTTCGCGATTCGCATACAAAAACCAGAATAATTAAAACGAATCGAAAAACCGATTCGAACTTCAACCAAAGGTTGTAATAATTATTGTTTTTCAATCTTTGATTTATAACCAAATAACAACAAGATAAAAATACGGAGGATACAAAATGACACACACCAATCCAGAAACATACTATGAAAAATTCCAAAGCGCAGAACAACTGTGGTTTTGGTTTTTATATTCAAAATCGGTTCAAAATAGTTATGTTCGCACGCATGGTACGCCCACGCGCCGCCCATGCGAATTACTGGACGTTGAAACGCTGATAACAAAATTATACCTGTGCGGAAAACTGAGTGCAGAACAATTGAACATCATGAAAAAATTCGGCGACCGGCGCCGCGCACCACACCAATATATCTGGGCGGAAAATCGCGCTGCGGCATTGTGGCGCAGCGCAATGGAAACGATTGAAGCCGCCGCCACCACACGCGGCTGGATAAACAAATGATAATACACGGGGGAAACGATTATGATGATTATTGCCTTTTCGACCAAAACATCCAAGATTTTACCGCGTATACTTTGTCGGCACTTTCGACACTGTGCGCCCATCATGTGTGACAAATCACATCTTGTAATGTACCAATTCGTACGATTGGGACATATTGAACAAATACAAATGCGCCCGCGTGATATAAAAATACTGGCGCAACATGGTTGGGTGTTCGTTTATTTATCGCCACATACCCCCACACGACAATATGATTTTATTCATGCATATTCGTGTGTTGATTTAACCAAGCGCGCAATAAATATGCACAATATTTTTATTCAAACGCCCGACAGATTATATAAATATTTAACACAAAAATAAAAATGCCCAAACGGGCATTTTTATTTATCCATATTGCGCTTGATTATGTACATCTGGGCAATTCCAAACAAATTAGACATTGTCCAATACAGCACCAATCCCGCCGGCATCCATGCGAACATTACCGTAAATATAATCGGCATCCACCGCATCGCGCGTTGTGTCTGGGCGGCAACATCGTTTTTATCGGCGGACTTGGTTGCGCCCGATTGCAAACGTTGTTGCAACCACATCGATGCGCCCATTAAAATCGGCAATATGAAATATGGGTCCATTACCGCCAAATCAGATATCCATAAAAAGTGTGCACTACGCATTTGCACCGATATCAGCAATGCCTTGTACAACGCAAAGAAAATTGGAATTTGAATCAGCATCGGCAAACAACCCGACATTGGCGATGTCTTGTGTGTTTGGTACAGTTTCATAATTTCCATCTGCATACGCGCCTTGTCATTGGCGTACAGTTTTTGTATGCGTTGCATTTCTGGCTGCATCTTCTGCATTGCTGCCATTGATGTATATGATTTGCGTGTCAGTGGCCACAGAGCCAACCGCAACAAAATCGTCATGATGATAATTGCAACACCGTAATTCATAACGATTGAATTTATCATATTTATCAACCATAACATTGGCATTGCCAAGAACCAGAACCACCCATAATCAACCGTTTTATCAATACCAGGTATTGTTTGCGATGCCGACTTTAATACCGAACTGTCGCGCGGACCAGCATACAGATATGTTTTTATATTTATCGTTTCGTTCGCCGCGACATTTACCGGCCGTGCGGTAATTTCCGCCATATACGCATCACCATATTTTTGTGCACGAATCGTTTGATCGGGCGCATCAATATCGGCAACGGTTTCCCAGTATTGGTCAACAAAACCCGCAAAACCATTTGTTGTTGTGTATGCCTGTGGTTTTTTCGCAATTGCACGCCAATCATCATGTTCAACATCATTATTCGCATTTACAACAAAACCCGTATATACACCCGCAGACGATGTTTTGTCACCATCCCGACGAATACGCGCGTATGGCGCAAACGAAAAATCTTTTTTGCTGGTGTTTTTAATTTCATCATTCACCGTTATAACATAATCGGTTGCGGTCAGTGTACGATTAAACACAACTCCATCGGCATTGCGCCATGTATAAACACCACCATCTTGTTTCCAAACCGTATCTGCCGCCGGCGCCGTGGTACCAACGCCAGACACACCGATTTCCGCATATGCATTTTCACCCGATAATAATTTCACAGTATCGGCACTGTTTGCGTTTGCCGGAAAATCACGCAAATCAATATTTGATATCCGCAAACCTTGGACATTTGCTGTGATTGTTGTAGATGAAATTTCACCAACTGGTACCGCGGACACATCGGTTTCCACAATCGCAGATGCATCCATCTGTGTGACATTGGCGTTTTTACCAAACATTATCCCAATCGCCCACCAAACCGCCATAAATATAATAAACCACCACAAAAAACCACCCAGTGTTGTTTTTTTGGTGTTTTGATTTCTGTTTGCATTCCACGCCGCAAATCCAGAATTATTATTTAAATATTGAACCATGTTTTCCCCTATTTTTTACTTGCATTTATACAACGACGACGTGCAATCAACCAATTTAAAATATATAAACCCACACCAACGCATATAAAAACATCTGCCACATTAAATGCCGGCCAATGCGCCCCACCAATATGAAAGTCCAAGAAATCAATCACCGCACCAAACCGCACGCGGTCAATTAAATTCCCCAGCGCACCACCTGCAATAAACGCCAATGGCAACCGTTCATATTTATCTGCGCGCCGCACCATGTAATATAAAATCAACCCAATTACAAACGCGGTTGCAAACACAATAACAAATGGTGCCGATTCACCCAATGCCCGAAACAGCGAAAACGATGTTCCCGGATTCCATGTGAACACCACATTAAAGAAATTCGTCACATGCGCCATTAAATATGGCACCGGAATCAGTTCCCACGCCGGTGCCGCAACCGGAACACGCCCCGTAATTAAATGCACCAATGCACCCTTGGTCAATTGGTCAAATAAAATGATTGCCAATATTATCAACAAATATTTGAAATTCTTTTTCATTTGCGTCCTTTTCTGCCTGCGCAATTCAATATAGCAATCTGGACACATAAAATCAAATAAAATGTCCCACAGATGTGGGACAATTATTATTCATTTATTTGCACGGAATTATCCAATCCTGCATAATCTTCGTCACGCAATTTCTGCAACACATCATGCAATTTTGCATTTGACGCACCCATATGATGCAGCGCACGCGCCCCCAGCAAAAATGCGGTTTCGATTGTTTCCGGCAACGCGCTGTACGCGCCGTTTTTGCACAAAATCTTGCAATCTGCCAGATTGCGCGCACGGGCATAAACCTTGACCCGCGGGGCAATAGATTTGACCGTCAAAATTGCATCTTTTGCGGTTTCTGCATTATCCAGCGCAACAATCACCGAACGTGTTTTACGCGGATGCAAACCAAAGTTCCGCAATACATCGCCATTTTTGCAATTACCAAACACAACGTTATAGCCCAATTCACGCCCACGCACAATTGCATTTACATCCATATCAATCGCGACATATGACACACCACTTTCCTGCATCAATTTCGCAACAATTTGCCCCACGCGACCAAAACCCAAAATCACAACCGCCGGTGCTGTTTCCAGCCCAGAACGATCCAAACTGCGTGGACGATATGTTGCAAAAATCCAACCACGACGACGCAAAAAGTCATAAATTGCCAACAATATTGGTGTTATCATGATTGACAATATAATGATTGCCGTTAAAACTTCGGAACTGGTTGTGGGAATTGCGTTTATCCCCGCGGTTTTCATGGTCTGCAACATCAACAGGCCAAATTCGCCCCCTTGGGATAAAATCAGCGCCATAAATGTTGCATCTGGTAAAATTGTACCGCGCACACGTGAAACCATAAACAGTGCGGCAAATTTTATAAACGTCAACCCCACCAAACCAATCAAAATATAATACCATTTATCCAACAGCAACGGCACATTCAACCCCATGCCCAGCGCGAC
>CAMOCR010000019.1 GCA_946611025.1 uncultured Alphaproteobacteria bacterium
TACCAATCGCCAGCACAAAAAAGAACAGACCGGCATAACTGATAATTTTTCTAAACAAACGTTTTGCTTTGACTGACATAAAAATCCTTTGTACAGAAAGTATAGGTTAGCAATAATAAAACAAAAAGCAAACCCAAAAAAAATTGCAATCGTTTTTAGGGGCTATATAATGAATGTGAAAATATACACAACATTTTAAAAATAGGGAATAAATATGATGCGTCCATCTATGCGTAAGCCCGACCAGATGCGTCCGGTTTCAATGGAAACAAATGTGAACAAGTGGGCCGAAGGGTCTTGTTTGATAAAAATCGGCGGTACAACGGTTTTGTGTACGGCATCGGTCGATTTGAACCAGCCATTATGGAAACGGTTGCAAAACAAAACGGGTGGCTGGGTGACGGCAGAATATTCCATGTTGCCCCGTGCCAATGGCACACGCAAGGCGCGCGATGCAATGATGCGTGACAATCGCAATGCGGAAATTTCGCGCCTGGTGGGGCGGTCATTACGCAGTGTTGTTGATATGGATGCGTTGGGTCGTCACACAATTACAATCGATTGCGATGTGATTCAGGCCGATGGTGGCACCCGTTGTGCGTCTATTACGGGGGGCTTTGTTGCGCTGGCACTGGCGGTGCGCTGGTTGCGTGAAAACGGGCGCATAACCGAAAACCCGATACGTGACTATGTCGCCGCAGTTTCCGCGGGTCTGTGGCAAAATGAATTGATTCTGGATTTGGAATATACCGAAGATTGCGCCGCCGAAATGGATGCGAATTTTGTTGTATCGGGTTCTGGCAAATTTGTTGAAATTCAAGCCACCGGCGAAGCACACCCATTTGACCGTGAACAGTTGTCAAAGCTAATGGATATGGCGGCGGCGGGGTGCAATAAGTTGATTGATTTACAACACCAGGTGCTGGATTAAAAACGCATTTGACACAAATGTATAAAATTGCGTAAGATAAATCTTAGTAGGGGGTATGTTACCGTAAAATGAAATATAAAATATCGGCAATTTTCATTGGATTATTTATACCGTGCATTGCCACGGCGGATACGCACACGCTGAACATTGGTGGAACGACGTTAAGTTTGCTTGAATCGTGCGACAGCGAACATAAATTAAATGTTTTGTATGGTGGCACGGTATATTGCGCACCGGCAACCACCGACACATTGACCGATACATTACACGTGGCATACAACGGCACGACATATTCAATTTGTAATGGAACGTGTGGCGGCAGTGGTGAATATCCTATGCCAGAAACACCCCCAGAACCGATTGTCATGCCGTCAACATGTGAATGGACACAAACAAATGAAAAAGCATATTTGTTGTCGGATGGTCGCCAGTATTTTGATACCAAGGTCAAGGTCGATTCGACGATTGCAATGGATGTGACCGCCGAAGTTGTCAATGGAACAAATGCGCGTTTGATCGGGGTTGTGGGTGGTGCATGCTTTTATGATATGAGTATCAATGATGCCGCAGACGTATATTTTAGAATTGGGACTTCAACTTATTCATCTGTCTGTAACAATGGGACACCGACAACCGGTAAACATTTATGGGAAATCAAAAATAATAATACCACTGGAACCGCAAAATATATCTATCAAGATGGTAAACGTGTCGGATACAAAGCAGCAACAACATGCACGGGGACAAACACAATTTTGGTTTTTCACAGCGACCATGTAAAATTTGGATTAGATCCGACCGAAAATGGCGGTATGAAATTGTATTCGGTAAAACTGTACAACAAAAGCGGTAAATTACTGCATGATTATCAACCGGTGGCCAAGGGAACCGACATCTGTGGTACGGTCGTTCCGACAAACGCCATGTGGGACTTTGTTGATAAAAAATTGTATTACCCCGGCGGCACTGGTCAAATGGGATATGGGGTTGACCCATAACACTAACCACTAATCACTAACACTAACCACTTTATCATGTGATGTTGCGCCACGCACGATTGAAATTCGTGATTTTGGCACATCAAAATATTGGCTTAGCATTTTAATCACCGCGGCATTTGCCGCACCATCGGCGGGTGCCGCGTTGGTATAAACGCGATACACATCGCCATCGGCAACAATCTTTTGCACACGGGCGCGCGGAATAACACGGACATTTATAATCATTACAGTGTGTTTATTTCTTTGATTTTTTCGCCCGCCAAGATGTGCATGTGAAAATGTGGTACGCTTTGGCGGATATATACGGCGTTGCCCGTGTTTGCCAAAATGTTGCAATCGGTCACGCCCAGTTTTTCCACAGTATTATTCAGGCAATCGAAAAATCCCAACTTTTCATCGTCTGATGCATTTGCTGAAAAATCCAATATGTTTTCATATTCGCCGCGTGGAACCACCAAGACATGCGTTGTTGCCGCCGGATCAATATCGTAAAACGACAATGCATATGCGTTTTCATAAACGCGTTTTGACGGAATTTCACCACGAATAATTTTCGCAAAAACATTATTTTTATCGTACATATTTGCCCCCATTTTTTACAAATCTATGATATTGTATGGTGCGAATAAAATCAAGCCTTGAAATCGCGAAATAACGCACTATATTTGCTGTGACATCAAGGGGGTTATAAATATGTTTAAACCATTAAATAACTATGTTTTATTACAAAGAATCGAAGAAGAAAATAAAACCGCCGGTGGAATTATTATTCCAGATACCGCGCGCGAAAAACCATCACGCGGAACGGTTGTCGCGGTTGGCGATGGCGAAATTCAAAATGGCGCACGCGTACCAATGACGGTCGCGGTTGGCGATACGGTTTTATTTGCAAAATGGGCATCGTCTGCGAACGAAGTCAAGATTGACGGTACAGACTATGTCTTGATTCGCGAAAGCGACATTTTGGGTATTTTGAAATAATTGGGGGCAAGATTATGGCAAAAGATATTGTTTTTGATACAGATAAATTATCGGCGGGCGTTGATAAATTGGCGAACGCGGTTAAAATCACCATGGGACCCAAGGGGCGCACGGTTATCATGGAAAAATCATATGGCGCACCGGTCGCAACCAAAGACGGCGTGACGGTCGCCAAAGCGGTGTCTTTAAAAGACCCAATGGAAAACATTGGCGCGCGCATGGTTCAAGAAGTTGCGAAAAAGGCGGGCGATGATGCCGGTGACGGCACAACAACAGCAACGGTTTTGGCGCAAAAAATTATTCACGAAGGGCGCCGTGTTATCGCCGCGGGCATGAACCCGATGGATGTGAAACGCGGAATTGATATGGCGGTAGATGCGGTTGTTGCCGATATCGACAAACATGCACGTCCGGTCAAAGACAGTGCTGAAATCGCCCAGGTTGCAACTATTTCTGCAAACAGCGATGCCGACATTGGTAAAAAGATTGCCGATGCCATGGAAAAAGTTGGTCGCGAAGGGGTTATTACCGTCGAAGAAGCCAAAGGGCTGGAAACGGAAATCGATGTTGTCGAAGGTATGCAATTCGACCAAGGCTTTATGTCGCCATATTTTGTGACGAACAGCGAAAAAATGTTGGCAGAATTGGATAACGCACAAATCTTGGTTTCTGAAAAGAAAATTACTGGATTACAGGCATTGTTGCCAATTCTGGAACCAATCGCACAATCGGGTCGCCCATTGTTGATTATCGCCGAAGATGTTGAATCCGAAGCGTTGGCGACATTGGTGTTGAACCGTCTGCGTGGGGGCCTGAAGGTTTGCGCGGTCAAAGCCCCAGGCTTTGGCGACCGCCGCAAAGAAATGTTGCGCGATATTGCAACCGTCACTGGTGCAACCGTTATTTCCGATGATATGGGCATGACATTTGAAAATATCACAATGGATGTGTTGGGTTCTGCAAAACGTGTGGTGGTCAGCAAAGACAACACATTGTTGGCACATGGTGCGGGTGACCCAGAACGAATTGCTGCGCGTGCAGATGAAATTCGTGTAGCGTTATCGAACACAACCAGCGAATATGACCGTGAAAAATTGTCGGAAAGATTGGCTAAATTGGTCGGCGGTGTCGCCGTGATTAAGGTTGGCGGCATGACCGAAGTCGAAGTCAAAGAAAAGAAAGACCGTGTTGATGATGCGTTGGCTGCAACGCGTGCCGCGGTTGCCGATGGAATTGTCGCGGGCGGTGGTATTGCGTTGCTGCGTGCGGCGACGGCATTGGACAAACTGCATGGTGCAAACACCGACCAAAATGTTGGTATTGATATTGTGCGCCGTGCGCTGTCTGCGCCAATTGCACAAATTGCCGATAATGCCGGTGTGTCGGGCGAAATCGTTGTGGGCAAGGTTATGGAAAGCAAGGACTATAACTTTGGCTATAACGCACAAACTGGTGAATATGTTGACATGATGGCGGCTGGTATTATTGACCCAGCAAAAGTGGTTAAAACCGCAATCATGGCGGCATCATCGACCGCGGGCGTGATGCTGACAACGGGTGCCGTTATGGCGGAAATTCCCGAAGAAAAGCCAGCCGCGCAAATGCCCGGTGGAATGCCCGGAATGATGTAAATTAAAAACCGCCCGTTTGGGCGGTTTTTTAATATTCTTTGATTTTTTCAATAATTTCTTGGGGTGTGTCGCCCACATATACAACATAGTCGTCCCAGTTTTCAATAAAGCCGTTGCGGCGCATACTTAACGTCAGGACATTCAGCGGTTCCCAAAAATTAGACGTGTTTAGCAAAAATATAGGCTTTTTCGTTTCGCCGATTTGCTGCATGGTTAAAATGTCGGTGGCTTCGTTCAATGTGCCAATGCCGCCCGGCATGATAATAAATGCGTCTGATAATTCGAACATTTTTTGTTTTCGTTCGTTAACACCGCGTACGATTTTTACATCAATTTTTTCGTGGGCGGGTTCTTGTTTTGCAATAACATATTCGGTTGAAACACCAACAACATGACCGCCGTTGTTTATTGCCGCACTGGCGACCGTACCCATCAAACCAACATCACCACCACCAAAGACCATGTTTAAACCGTTTTTCGCAATCAGTTCACCCATCATGCCCGCATCGCGCACAAATGCCGGGTTGATACCAAATTCATGGCCGCAATAAACCGCAACGGTTTTGATTTTCCGTTTCATTTCTTTTTCCCTTTATTTTTATAAATTATATCATAAAATGGCGGTACGATGAATCAAAAGTTTATTGATTTTATGCGGAATTTTTACGGGCGCAAAATGGCGGTCGCCGTCAGTGGTGGCGTGGATTCGGTGGCATTGTTGCATTGGTTGGTGGAAATTGGTGCCGACATTGTGTGTTTGCATGTGAACCATGGCCTGCGCGCCGCCGCAGATATTGAGGCCACCTATGTCCGTGATTTGTGCAAAAAATTAAATGTGCCGTGCGAAATCTTTTGTTGGACCGGTGACAAGCCCACCACCGGGGTTGAGGCCGCCGCCCGCACCGCACGATATAAAATGATGACCGATTTTTGTGTGGCACATAACATTGAATATTTAATCACCGCGCACCAGGCCGATGACCAAATTGAAACATTTTTAATGAATTTGGGGCGGGGCAGTGGCGTTTTTGGTCTGGCGGCGATGCAAAGTGTTGCCGAACGCGACGGGGTAAAAATTGTGCGCCCGCTGTTAAATGTTTCACGCGAAGAATTACGCGAATATTGCGATACGCGTGGCATTAAATATTTTACCGATGAAATGAACAGCGATGCGCGATATACCCGTGTGCGCATCCGCCAAAATCGGCATTTGTTGCACGATAAATTGGGTATCAGTGACGAACGCATTTTGTTGGCAATTGAAAACCTGAACCGTGCGCGTGCGGCAATTGAAAACGATGTCGATAAATTGGTCGCAGATGTCATGGGAAATGGTTTTGCGATGTTTCGTGATTCTTTTCTGTTTGACCTGATGCCCGATATTAGATTAAAGTTCGTTGGAACACTGATTCAAAAAATTGGGGGGGACAATTATCCACCGCGCTTGAATTCGTTGCAATTGGCATTAAATAAATTGCATGGTGATTGCAAATTCACGCTGGGACATTGTACGGTGCGCCGTTTGGGCGAACGTATTTTGATTGTTCCCGAAGGGGCAAAAACAACATTCAGGATAAGACATGGCAAAAATTTCAAAGTTAAAAAATAAAGTTTCAGGCGATAAATCAGCATGGTTTTTGGTTATACCGGTCTTGATAATTGCTGGGTTGGCGGCAATATCATTTGGTGGTGGCGATGCGTTTCATATGCCAACAAATGCGGGTACGGTATCGGCGCGTCCGGTGGAATTGTCTTTTTCAGATGTGTTGCGTCGTGCAAATGATATTAAAACCATGGATATTCGCGGAAACGATGCAACCGGCACATTAAAAGACGGTACAAAATACACCGCGACAATTGCATATGATCCGGAATTGCTGTCAAAAATTGCGGCAAATGGAACCAGCATCACAATCGATTCCACCCGACCATTTATGGAACGCATGACGTTTTGGTTGCCAATTTTGTTGTGGGTGTTCTTTATTTGGATTTTGTTGCGTGGTCCGCGTGGGGTGGGGCGGTCGATTGCGGCACAAAACCCAACGAAAATCACAACGGGCAATTCGAAAAAAACAACATTCAAAGATGTTGCCGGTATCGATGCCGAAAAACAAGAATTGATGGAAATTGTCGATTTCTTGAAAAATAAAGACAAATTCCGCGCTGTTGGCGCACGCGTGCCACGTGGGGTGTTGTTATCGGGGGAACCGGGGACTGGTAAAACATTGTTGGCGCGTGCCATTGCGGGCGAAGCAAATGTCCCGTTCTTTGCCGCATCGGGCAGTGATTTTTCCGGCATCATTGTTGGTCTGGGGGTCGCAAAAATCAAAGAAATGTTTGAAATGGCAAAGCGCAATGCCCCATGTATCTTGTTTATCGATGAAATCGATGCCATTGGGCAAAAGCGCAGTACCCAAATTCACAATGACCAAGACCGCGAACAGACATTGAATCAATTACTGATTGAAATGGACGGGTTCGCAAATGATACGGGCATTATTGTTCTGGGGGCAACGAACCGCGTTGATATGTTGGATCCGGCGTTGTTGCGCCCCGGTCGCTTTGACCGCCAGGTATATATTGAATTACCCGATGCCAATGGCCGTAATGAAATATTAAAGTTGTATTCAAATCGCGTGAAATTATCCCCAGATGTCGATTTAATGGATGTTGCACGTGGCACAACGGGCTTTTCGGGGGCGGATTTGGAAAACCTGTTGAACGAGGCCGCCTTGCATGCCGTGCGCATGGGACACACCAATGTCACGCGTGAAGACATGGACGAAGCAATCGATAAAATCATGATGGGTCCACGCAAAGTGCGCAAGATTCGCGATACGGACAAAAAACTGACCGCGTATCACGAAGCCGGGCATGCATTTGTTAGTCAACATTATGCCGATATCACCGACCCAATACACAAGGCGACAATTATTCCACGTGGTCGCGCGTTGGGTATGGTGCAGCACCTGCCGATTGATGACAAGGTTTCTATGACCATTGCCGAAGTTCGTGCGCAATTGTCCATCGCATTGGCGGGACGCGCCGCCGAAGAAATATTCTTTGGTGCGGATAAAATTACAACCGGTGCCGAAAGTGATATTGCCGGCGCAACACGTCTGGCGCGGTATTCGATAACAACGGCGGGTCTGTCGCCCAAGGTTGGCACGGTTGCCGTAAATCAATCGACCGCATGGTCCGGACGCAGCGCGCTGGAAAACGCATCGGAAAAAACCGCCGAATTGGTTGATGCTGAAATACGCGACTGGATGGATGCGGCGCATCGGGATGCAAAAAACATTTTGTCGCATAATCGTGCAACGGTTGATCGGTTGGCAAATGAATTGCTGCGCCGTGAAACATTGACCGGTGATGAAATCCGTGAAATTATCGCGAATAAAAAGTCTGTAAAAAAGATAACGGCGAAAAAGCCCGCGACAAAAAAGAAAACAACGGTTGCGAAAAAGTAAAATAAATAACGGCATCATTTGATGCCGTTGCTTATTTTGTAAAATCATAAACAAATAATTTGTGTGGAAATTTGTGGCGGCCATAGTGTGTGCATCCATGACCAACATCAATAACGCGCGTTGGCTTTAATTTTTCAATTGGCACGTCCAATGTGATAATAACATCAAATTGTTTCGTGTATTCTTTCAATCGCGGATTTACATTTGGCCCAAGGTACGCAACCCCAATATTAAAATGTGGTGATGATTTCAAATATTCAAACGCATCGCATTTAATAATTTTAACGCGCGAACGGGTAATAAAATTCATTATGCGGGCAATCATAATCGTGAACGGCATATTTTCCAGTGCGACCACCGTCATATCACAATTTTTTGCAATGTGCCGCGCCAACCCGCCATAGCCTGAACCGATATCCACCACAGATGTTGCATGTGGAAAATGTCGTTGAATTTCCGTCACGACCGCACGCCGCAGGTATTTAGAACTGGCAACAAATGGGATTTGATTATGAATAATACACCACATGTATTCGCCCGCACTGATAAAAATATACAATTCGACCAGCGCGATTAAAAGTGTTGCGATAATAATAACATATATCCAAAACATTTTTATTACATCTGGATGAACCACTTTGGATTCTGGGTCAGCATTTCAATCCCATTGTCCAATGTTTTGCGGTATTCGATAAACTTCTTTTTATCGGCATCGCCCAGGTTGCTGATTGCGGGCAATTTCACAGTCAATGGGTTCACGTGTTTGCCGTCTTTGATAATTTCATAGTGCAAATGTGGCCCCGTTGACATACCGGTTGACCCCGCATAGCCGATAATTTGCCCCTGGCGGACGGCGGTGCCAACAACAACCCCCTTGGCAAATTTAGACAGGTGGGCATACAATGTTTCATATGAACCATTGTGGCGAATTTTAACATAGTTTCCATGTCCACGATTAAACCCACGTGCAATCACGCGCCCCGCGCCCGCCGCCGGAATTGGCGTGCCGGTTGCCGCGCGGAAATCGACCCCCTTGTGTGCGCGGGTAAATCCCAAAATTGGATGTTTGCGCCCCGATGAAAAGTTCGATGTCACCTTGGCATTATTGATTGGGGTGCGTTTTAACGATTTAATTGCACCATTGCCGTTTTCATCATAGTACCCCGATGTGCCATCGCTTTTCTTGAAACGATACATTTTAACATTGCCACGCAGTGCCTCAAATTGAACCGCCAAGACATGCCCATTATCAACCTTGGCACCGTGGGCAAAGTTTTCTTCGTATAATACTGAAAAATGTTGACCCGCACGAACATCGCGTTCAAAGTCCATTTCAAATGCCAATAAATCATACACATCAATCAGCACACCCGCCGGAATTCCCGCGCGAATGCCCGCCAGATAAAAACTGTCGCCGTTTTTGATTTCGCCTGATTTATATACCGCGCGTGTGTCGCGTTCCACTTCGATTGTATTGCAATTCCAACCACCGTTTTCGCCACATGTCAATTCAACCTGTTTCCATGGGGATGGAATTACCACAATTTTAGATACCGGCGCATCATCGCCGTTGCGCACAAATTCAATTTTGTCGTTATCTGCGCGCAGTGTCGAAATGCCCGCATTTTTCTTTAACACATCGGCGATTTGATTTACATCGCTGTTATTTAACCCCTGGTCCACCAAGATTTTGCCCAGCGTGTCGCCCGATGCGACCACCACAACCGTTTTGTTTTCAGCCGGCGTCACGGGTGTATGCACGCGCGGCATACCGCGATGTGTCACGACCAATGTAATTGCGATAAATGTCAATATGATTGCCAACGCCATCGCCAATTGGGACATAAACGTTGGATTTAGAAACTGTTTTACTTTTTGCATGGGGTAAATTATAATATTTTTATGAAAATAAATCAAGCATTCGCAATTTTAAGTGATGCCGCCAATCCACATGTGGCGCGAATAATAACCGAACACAATGGCGCAATGTCGCGGTTCGCGGTTTGGCGTGCGGCGCGTGCGCTGCGCCGTGGTGTGCCGGTTGCAAAAATAATACATGAAAAGTGGTTCTTTGGCATGCCGTTTTATACAAATATGCACACATTGGACCCACGACCAGACACCGAAACGGTTGTGGAATCGGTGCTGCGTGATTGGGGTGGGGCAAAAGATGTGCGCGTGCTGGATTTGGGAACGGGTACGGGATGTATATTGATTTCAATCGTGCGGAATATTGCGGGCGCAGGCGGTGTTGGAATCGACATTTCGCGCGGTGCGCGGCGCGTGGCGCAAAAAAACGTGAAAAAATTTGATTTGTCGCCCCAGATAAAAATATCGCGCGGCACATTTTGCCATATGCGCGTGTCGGGCGAACAATTTGATATCATTGTTTCGAACCCGCCATATATTGCACATGGTGATACGCGTGTAAATGCGGGTGCAATGTTTGACCCAAAAATCGCACTGTATGCGCAAAACAGCGGTTTGGCGGCATATGCACAAATTGCCGAAAATGCGCGGGCGGTGTTAAAACAATCGGGGCGGCTGTATCTGGAAATCGGGGTCGGCATGTCGCGCGCGGTGCGGGCAACCATGGCACGCATGGGGTGGAAATTTGTGCGCGCCGATAAAGATTTGGGCGGCAAGATTCGCGTCCTGGTGTTCAGTTTATAAAATCAAGATTCATTACCGGAATTGTGTCATGTGTGGCATTTGGAATTACAACCATCTTGTTTTTTCCAATCCACCGTTTTGACAGTTCGTTTGGCACCGTTTTATCGCGTTCGGCAATGTAATGTGTTTGTGAAATGCGCGGCAATGTGTTCATGTTTAGTGAATGTGTCAGCGGTGCATCACCAAAATATTGTGTCCAATCACTGTGGTTTAATACGCCGGCAATTGTTATCCATTGTTTTACATCAATATCGGGGTGATTTTGTATAACCAGACCCGAAATCATTGCACCCCCCGAATAGCCAACCAACATCACTGGCTGACTTTTTGCAATTGTTTTTATTGCTGATGCGAT
>CAMOCR010000020.1 GCA_946611025.1 uncultured Alphaproteobacteria bacterium
CCCCCATGAACCTTGAAGGTCGCAAGGGTATTTACGCCGTTGTTCCAAACACAAAACATCTGGGCGGATTTTTACCGGCAAAATCATATGTCTTTGCCGATATTAATGCCGATGTTAATGTTGGCGACATGGCAATCTGCATCGACACCGATTTTGCAAAATTGGCGCCAACCGACATTGCCACGGCACAAATTGTTTCCGTATGCCAAGATTCGCGTGGCAAGATTTATGGCCAGGGTGCAACCGCATCTGAAAAAATTATTGGTGCCACCATGCACAAGGTAATCATGATTGTAATGGAATAACACCCATATTAATACGGAGAGAGAACCATGAAACCAAAAGCCAGCGCAACCGCACAAAAGTTATTAAACCTGTACCGCCAGGCACATGTTATCATTGGCGGTTGGGGGGCATTAAATCCCATCTTTGTTGACGAAGCGACCCCTGATGTTATCGCAGCATTACGTGAATTACCAACGGGCAAATTATTGGCGACACATATCGAAAACCTGAAATCTGGCAAAACAGCAATGAATTCGATTGAACGCGATTTGTTGCCGTATGGCGGTATGATGGCGGAATCTGCAATCAACATTGATATTGCCGATCCCGAATGGAACGCATTACAATCGGCAATTTTGAATTTTACGCCTGACCAATCTGGGTTATCCAGTATTGAACAATTACCAATCGTTAAATCTTTTGGTGCCGAATGGCTGCAAAAAATTCGTTCATTGGTTGCAACCAAACATCCTGAATTAATGCCACAATGGTCAATTGTCGACCAAACATACAATGCATATATGCGTTGGAATATGGCAAATGATTTAATATCAAACATTATAACCGACCGCGCGCGCGCGCAATTACAGGCGGACATGCCCGAATACGAAACATACCTGCCGATGTTCGGCGATGCCGGCATGGAATTATTGACTAAATTACGCGCAAATATCAGTTCGTTGAAACACAGTGACAATGCCTAGTTGTCTTCATTGGTGCGATATATCGTATCGGTTGTATGTGGTGTTCCAATATAAATCATTGTCCCGTTTGGTGATAAAATAAAATCCAGTTCCCGTAGTCGTTCACGCAGGTTTTCGCGTTTTTGTGCGGTGTTGCATGTATTTGGCACTTCGACATCGTCACAGATTATTAAATCGGCACGGCTGCCCGTGATATTGCCATGAATGCCCTGACATATAACCGATGGTTCACGAATGCCAACCGAACGATTTATGGTCAGTTTTCCCGACGCCCACTCTTTTTTATTTTTCGGTACCATATCTGCACACAACGGATGGTTTTCCAATATATTTCGAATATGGTTTACCATGCGAGATGCCAAACCGCTTTCCGCCGACAATATTAATATGCGGGTATCTGGATACATATACAATACGCACGCGGCAAATATTCCCACAACGGTTGATTTACCAGAATGCCGAAATGCCGTCAACAACCCACGATGTGGCGAATTTTCCAACACATCGACCAAAAAACGCATAATTTTTTTATGGTGTGCGGGGGTGGTCATATTAATATACCGGTTCCACACATCCATAAAATTATAAAACGCCGTAATCATCATTGTTTTCGCTTGGCGCGGGTTCTGTGATTGAACCATAATCTGTTATCAATTCTGGCAACGCACACGCCAGCACCGAAACCAGATTATTATACAGACCCAAAACACCCCCACCCGATAATTTATCTTGCACAACATTCAATGTATAATTCAAGAAATTCACAACATTATCGTGCGTGTTTTTCCATGTTGATAAATCAACATCAACCGCCCGCAAATCTTGAAACGCCGCCAGCAAGAAATTAAAATCACTGTTCAAATCTTCTGGGTCTATTTTTGCCGTTGGTTGATAATCAATAATACGCGACAGTGAAATCTGGCGATATATGTCGATTTTTGTGTTTTCCAGTGGTGCATCAACAAAGATTATTCGCCCACCAGTAAAATCGTCATTGGGAATGACACTGAATCCCGATTCAATTTGTGTTTCATCAATCGCGACATGAACATCGGCAATTTGAAAAAACGGGAACGCAAACAAAAATTCGGTCGTTTGTCCATCCCCAGTATATGATATTTTATACATGTGCGCCCCCATGTGTTTTAACCAACCAAATCATCAAAATGTTTCAAAAACATTTTCAATAAATTCGGTGATTTTGTCTTTTTTGCAGCTTTTAATTTTTCCATATTTGCCCGACGTTTTTCGTCAAATGGTTCGGCGGTTTCGGCACTGATTCTTTTTAGCACAGCACCCGTCGTCATGTTTGCGCCATTTACACCGCCCGCACCATATTTTGCGCGTTGTGCCGCCAATGCTTTTTTTACCAGATTGGTTTTCTTGGCTTCATTCAACGACATTTCTTGCAATATCTGTTTGCGTTTCGTACTGGCTTCTTTTTTTGCATCTTGGTAATTTAATACTTCGGTCACATCAGATAAAATTTGTCCCATTTGTTTCCCCCATTGTTATATTCCATAATTTCCGTACATTGATACCGACAAAACGGTTGCCGGCAATGCATCATGACCATGAATTTTCCATGGTGCATCAATACATGTGCGCGTTGTCCCCAGTTGCGATATCGACACATCACCCGAATATCCAGCCGCACCTGGTGCATATACATCATTTGGCAATGTGATTCGTTTATCGTTTATATACATTGATTTTGTATTCAACACCCGCGCCGTCACACGCCGCACACGCAGGCGCGACACATTATGCCCCGATGCACACATTGGTAAACCACACGCACAAAAATCAAAATCGTTTCCAACATCGTCTAATGCATCATCATCAAACTTTTCCAGCGCAATATTGTTGCCCCGTTGAACAACAACATATGTGACATTGTCCACCACGGCAACCGATTTGAATAAACCACTGGTTGTGTATTTGCCCCACCCAGAAATCCCCAATGCTGCATTATGGTTTAACACCGCCATTGTGCCGTCTGCCATAACAACAAATAATTTTCGTGATAATTGGTTGTATGCGATATCAACCGGCGTTTTCATCAGGTGTTTTGACAATGCACACAAATCATTTGCATTATAATTTTCGCCCAAATCGTCCAAACTTAATTCACGAATATCGCGCATATTTTCAGAAACGAAAACTGTTTGTCCTTCGATTTTCTGGGGCGGCAAATAACGCGATGCAACACTGCCGACCGATGTGTGTTGTTTAATATCGATCGATGACGGCGTCAACGGCTTATTTGAAATTGCCCATTCGCCAACCGACGTCAGTATTTGCAGGTTATCGCTGCTGACGACAGTACAGATTTGTTGACGACGACCAGACACCAATGTCACAAATATTGCTTCGTCATCCAATCCCGTTCCCGCCGAAAAATCGTTATGTTTTCCAACATGGGACATCCATATACCACTGGGATAACTGCGCGAACCACCAAAAACCAATCTGTCTTGATGAAATGTAATACTGCATGGCCAACCACGCGTGGCGCCAAATGCCGCTTCAAACCAATCAGTAATTGGTGATGCCGGCAATGTATATGTTGAATTTGTATATGCCACAACCGTACGCGCATCAACATATGATGTAATTACCCATTGCAGATTCATTAACAGCAACCGTTCACCAACATTGTTCGCCGACCAAAAATCTGCATTTGTTGTAAATGTTGCGAAATTATTTCCATTCGAATTAGATGTGACTGTGATTGATATGCTATTTGCATCATCAAATTTCATAAATGGGATATTGACCGTCATGTTGCTGTTGCTGGAAAATTCGAACAGATTCAATTCAAATCCGTTTTGTTTTTGTGAAATAATGCGTGGCTGATAATCTGGATGTACAAAAACAATTGTTCCAAACCGTTGTGCATATTGCAATTTATCAACATCGGCATATGACCATGGCGCGACCAGGCTTTGCACCCGCGTGCCATCATTATCAAACACTGTTATTTGCTGATTTCCAATCGCCAAAACATAGTTTTCATTTTCACCAACCGAAAACGGTATTATGCGTGCGACATTTGATAAATCTGCAACATTAATCAATCCCGCACGACGCGTCAATCCGCCACCCGACAACACATCCATATTTTCCAGTTTCGACAGTCCTGCGATATCATCATGGGCAAAGAATTCTGGGGCAATTTCACCGCGTGCAAAATTCCCCTGGGTTTTAATAAAATCAACCATATTGTCCCCCAAAATATCTTAAAAGCGACTGTTTATTAATGAAAAGGTTTCGATATTTGCCGCTGTGGTTGTTGTGCTGTCGATAAATTTTGCCGACGCAAATTCGGTTTCATATAACGCCGCCAGCATCCTGAATACATTTTGATCGCCCGTCATCGGCACACAGAATTCCATTGCCAGTTTCGTCGCCGCCAGCGACACAAAATAACTTGGGTATGATTCGGGCGCAATGCGCGTCAATGCGACAATTTGTATACTGTCCACGGGTGCAATTATACGCCCCGATTGTATTTGTCCCGGGCACTTTAACACCCGCAAGACATCTGCTGGGATTAAAAAATCATCGTCATCATTTTTTGCTAAATCATATGTTCGCGTTGCGAAATGCCAAGGATGCGATGCAATCAATGCATCTGTTATCGGTTCAAACAATGTACGCGCCAACTGGGCGGCGGCACTGTCATCGGTCAATGATTGAATTGGCTTTTCGCCCAATTTCAACAAAGCCATTGAACACAAATCTATTTTCGTAAACATATATTCCCCCCATATATCAAATGGCCGGCAATAATGCCGGCCATTTTGATTTGTCTTATGCCAATGCAGCCAATGTGATATTTTCACCCGATACACCAACAACCTTGATTGATGTATCATCACTTGCATTTACCAGAACAATATCGCCCGCGTTCATCAGTGTTTTAACACCATTGAAATAACCCGCGGTTGCGATTGTTGCCAATGTTTCATTTGCCGCATAGTGCCACAATGTAAAACCATTTGCATATGCGATTACAGACAAATTTTTATTTTGAAATGCCATAATTTCCCCCATTGGTTATTTATTGTTCTTTGCATTTAATACGAACGATACCGTCATTATCAATTAACACAGCCCCTTGGGACATGCTGTTGCTGATAAAGTGCGCGGCGCGTTCGCCATGCCATGAAATATCGGTTTTGACTTCTTGACCGCACGCATGACCAACGCTGGATGCATGGTATATAAAGCAATCACGATTGGTACCCGATAACGGCAAACCGTTATACAACAACCATGTAATACCCAACCATTTTTTCGATTCGAAACCGGTCGTCAACGGTGTATCGCCGACATAGTCCGCTGAAACGAATTCATCCAATGTCAACAATGTGTTCCACTGTTTAACACCAACAACGGCGAAACGGCGACCATCATCTGGAACATCTTTGGCATTTAACGTTTCAATCGCATCCAGAATCATTGTCTTGGAAAATGCGCTTGTATAGTTGCCAACATTTGTTGTTGCGTTCCCCATTGCACCGATAATCAATTCGTCGGTTTTGCGACCCAATGCATATGCACCGGCGGCGGCAACCACGCGGCGTTCATCGACATTGGTTTTTAATTCATCCAATGCATCGACCCAATCACCAGCATAGTAATCAACCAATGTGCATTCCACTGGTTCATGGTTCAGGTTCATCACCGGCACAATACCATGACGTGATTTAGTGCTGGCAATGCCCTTGCCTACTTTTTGGAATGTTGTGGACGCGCCAACAACACCCGATTTGTTGCGCACAGACGCGCGCAATTTTGTGCCCATTTGTTGATATGCCAAATGAACATCGGCCTCGAATTGTTTTACGAAGACCTGGTCTATGGAAACAGACATATAATTCTCCATTTGTATTTTGTGATAAAAAAAGGTGCGAATGCATCGCACCAACAAACCAGTTTTATTTTGGTTATGCGGAATTCCGCGCCAAACATAAAACAAACAAAATGGGTCCCCGTGGGGATTGTCCAGCATAATATCAGTCGTACATTTCTATACGACTGATACTGTGCGTAATAAAAAACGGGGTCGAAATATCGACCCCGAAATAAAAATTGTTGTTATGAATTATTTTTTCTTAACAACTTTTTTTGCTGCTGGTTTTTTCGCAGGTGCTTTTTTTGCAACTGGCTTTTTTGCAGCTGGTTTCTTTGCAACGACTTTCTTTGCAACCGGCTTTTTTGCAGGTGCTTTTTTTGCAACTGGCTTTTTTGCAGCTGGTTTCTTTGCAACGACTTTCTTTGCAACCGGTTTCTTTGCAGCTACTTTCTTAGCAACTGGTTTTTTTGCAGCTGGTTTTTTTGCAGCTACTTTTTTTGCAGCTGGTTTTGCAGCTGGTTTTTTTGCAGCTGGTTTTTTCGCAGCTGGTTTCAAGAATGTGAATGCCATTCTTCTCTCCTTTTATTGTTTTTGGATAGAACAAATTTCTTTTGTTCTTACTTGTATTTTATATGAAAGAAAAAAATTAGTAAAGAAGAAAGTGCATTTTTTTATTTTTATGAATACAATTTTTTAAAACCATTTTCAATTTTACGAACGTATTCTGGATCATTATCACGCCAATATTTTGGATCACGCATCATGCGACGCAAATCATTATCGGTTAAATTTTCGTTTTCATTTTTTTGCGTTTCAACATGCGGTTCTATTGATTGCATCATTCGATAAACGCTTTGAATTCCCTGGGGTGTAGTGCACAGCGCATCAAACGCATCATGTGGTAAAAACTTTTCACCAAACGAATTTATTTCACGTAATGCATCATTCATTTTTTCATCACTACCGAAAAAATTTTTTAATTCCAGATATGATTTTGTTTCATTTTTCATTGAAAATAAATCTGATAATACCGGTGATAAAAATTCATTTGCGATTGAATAAATTTGTTCAACTTGGGAACATGTTAATCCAATATCATGAAATTTTTGTCGCAACGAATCGTCATCAAACATATCGTTTGTTGGATATTTTGAAATATCATCCGGAACACCAATCGCGCGATTAAACCGTTCGCGCGTGTTTTCATCGGCATCTTTATTTGGTACCGACACCATCGTTCCAATTTTCTTTTCCAGTTCACCATATGATTTTAATAACGAATCAGTGTTTAATGTTCCATCTTGGTTCAAAAATTTTTCTGGAATTTTTTCCATATTATTTTCCTTTGGTTTTATTATCAGATTTACGAACAAAATAAATTCCACAGATTGTAAATAACGCCTGGCACAACGCGAATATATCTGTATCACCCACCAAATACGCGGCGATTGCCGACATTATGCCAACACCCGACATGATATATGTGCGCTTGTCCCGAAAGACGCCACCACGAATAAAATTACAAGACATGTATTTCCCCTAAAGATAAAACAGCAACCCATCAACATCGGCAATATAGCCGCGCGCCGTTGCCCAATCAGGCATTTCGTCGGCATGATGAAAACGCGTTGCACCGAAACACGAATCAGGCAACGCGCCATTTGTCATACGCATTACAACACGCACACACATTTGCAATGCACGATTATTTTTTATATCGGCGTTTATATATTGATTACGGGGCGAATCAGTATTTAACGAATCAAAAATATTTTTATCATTTATCACATCTGTTAAATCGCGATGTGTTTTTGACATAATATTTCCAATCATCGATGCCATCGCTTCCGCCGCGGGTAATGTAGTTGGAAATGTTTCGGCATATATAACACGCGCGGCGCGATATATGGCAATTTGTGATTCGTCTGGATTATTTATGATTCCCAGTTGCATTGTTCCCCCCGTTTGCTTATAAAAAAAGACCCGCAATTGCGGGTCGAAACAATAAAAAAACCACACTTTCGTGTGGGCAATATCTCTAGCTTTGATGGTATATATAATATCACAAATTGACATAAAAGTCAAGATGTAATCGTTTCCATTGTGATTTCATCACCATAAACCAATTCATATCGCGTTCCACGGCGCAATATCAACGCCCCGTTTTCATTTATTCCAATCAGTTCGACAACTTCACCACGATATTTTACATTGTGATTTAACCCCGCCGCCAATTCGGTCCAGCGCGCCCGCACATCACAAAAATCGGCGCCGCGCCATTTGTCCAGATTGCGCATCAATTTATTTAATAATTCATCGCGCGTAATCTTTACATAGTTGTCCAATTTTGTTGTTTTATATGTTGCGCGAACTGTTGGATTTGTTTTGATATTTATACCAATTCCCACGACAACAAACCGACCACAATATTCAATCAGAGTTCCAGAAACCTTTTTCCCATCTATCAAAATATCATTTGGCCATTTGATTGTTGGTGTCACACCAAACGCAATCAGTGTTTCTGCAATTGCAACCCCAACCGCATACGACAGGCGCGCATCGCGTTCTTCGCATGCGTAAATAAAACTGACATATAAATTACCATGGTGCGAAACCCATGTGCGCTGATACCGGCCACGCCCCGCCGATTGTGCATCCGCCAGAATTGCAATATGATCACCGCCACGCCCATCTGCAATCATTTCATAAGCATATGTCTGGGTGCTGGGGATTTTATCAAATGAAATAACCTTATAATTTGCCAATTTTATATACCCCATTATCATTGATTATAAAATCATGACCATATAACTTGCGTAATTGATAAATTGCCGTATCAATTGTGTGTGTTGTGGTATCTGCGCTGTATCCCAATGCGGTTTTTAATGCGGCGGCATCCATTCCGCCCGATTTATATAAATGAACAATAATTTGTGCGTGCAGATTAGACATCCGCACATTTGTACCAAATATTTTACGAATAATATTCGAAGAATCGGTTGCATCCAGCAATGCCGCCTTTAATTGCAACGGCGTTGTTGGCATTGCGATACGCAACGAATCAAAGTTTAAATCGGTCGTATTTGGGGCGTCCAAGACCGTTGCGCCCAAATCCCCCAGAATATTGCGCCAAAATGCATCTGCCGAATATACACGAATTCCGTTCAACATAATTCACAGAATAAAGTATATATTTTGCATTGTCCATAAAAAATGCCACACGACCGAATCGTGTGGCAAATGCATTATTTCTGTTCGTTTTCAGGCGGCGGTACATCAATATATTTGGCGAAATCTTGGATTGATGCGCCGGTTGATGCCAAAATCTTTGAAATACTGTTTGTTGACGGCCAACGGGGCTGACCTTCGCGCGACCAGCGTTTGCTGCGATTGAACGTCGTTGGGTCTAATCCGCTGCATTTTGCCAGACCCGAACACGACATCCCATGCGCCGTGGCAAAACGTTCGATTGCGCGCCATACATCTGCGTGTGTCATGATTCGTTTTCCTCCACATTATTTTGGTTAAAATACATAAAAGATTTTATTCCACCCGCAATTTTTTACAACAGGCACCATTTCCTAGGAACCTTTTGTTTTTTGCGGATTTTTTACCCAAATGCAGTGTTAAAAACAGCGATAAAATATGTACTAAAAATATTTTTTGACAAAAATACTTGACAAATTACTTTTATTGTATTACATTACGAATCGTCAAAGGGGTTAAACCTGATGACACAAGGGGTTCAGGGATTCAGACTCCCTCCTACATTCTCTCTCCTCTGGACTCTGGGCCCCACCAAAGTTTAGAATGCTCTATTTCTTTTTCTCCTTTCCTTCCTTTCAAGAGCATTCGGAAAACACCGCCGGAAACGGCGGCGTTTTTTTATTTCACAAATACGGAAAATAATTCCCAGTGGGCACTGCCGACAAATTGATCAACCGGTATTAAATCGCGCAATTTATACCCACCACGCGTCAATATTTCCATATCGCGCCGAAAGGTTTCTGGGTTGCACGAAACATAGATAACGCGCCCAACATCGCTTTTCACCAATTCACGACACTGTGCCATTGCGCCGGCACGTGGCGGGTCCATTATCACACAATCATAACCGTTTAACATCCCAACCGTCAGCGGATGCGTAAATAAATCGCGCTTTACGCCCGTACCAACAATATCAAAACCGTTGGCATTTGTCGCAAATGTAAAGTTCCCCAGACCGCAAAACAAATC
>CAMOCR010000021.1 GCA_946611025.1 uncultured Alphaproteobacteria bacterium
CAAATGTTTCCGGCGACAATTCTTCGGCGCGTTCGGTTCCGGTCAAACCATATTTTGACCAGTCCACATTTGGCATTATTCCGCGTATCATCTTGCGCCGCTGACCGAATAATTTTGCCGTCACATTTTCAATTTTAGTTAAATCGCCAATCGATTTTATTTTGTTTTGGTTTGGAATAATTTGCACAACGGCACTTTCAACCTTTGGTCGTGGAACAAACGCGCTGGACGGTACACCGAACAAAATTTTCGCATCCGCAACCAGTGCGGTTAAAATCGACAGTCGACCATATTGTGCATCACCACACTTTGCGACAATACGCATGGCAACTTCGCGTTGAAACATCAGTGTCATAGATTTAATCGGGCTACCCGCCGCCGCATTGTGCAACCACCCAATCAACAATTCTGTACCCACATTATACGGCAGGTTTGCACAAATCGCATATTCACGCACACCCAGTTTTCCCAAATCAACTTTTAACGCATCACCAAAGATTATTTCCAGTCGGCCATCGGCGGCGTCCACCACACGCGACAAAATGGGTTCGGTTGTTTTGTCTTTTTCAATTGCAATAACACGCCGCGCCCCCGCCAACAACAATGCACGTGTCAACCCTGCGGGGCCGGGGCCAACCTCAACCACGGGCAATTTTTCAATGTCTGGCACACTGCGTGCAATACGACCAGTCAAATTCAAATCGAACAAGAAATTTTGACCGAATTGCTTTTTCGGTGCCATACCACAATCGCGCATCATTTCGGCAACTGGGGGCAAAAGTGCAATTTTATCTGTCATAATTCGCGCCGCCCCCCAAATGCCAAAGACAATGTGCCGTCATCAATATAGTCCAAATCGCCGCCCAACGGCACACCCGATGCCAATTCGCTGAACCGAACGGAATCGCCACCAACGACCGACATGATATAGTGTTGCGTGGTTTTCCCCTCTACTGTGTTGGGCAACGCAAAGATTATTTCGGTGATATTTTCATTTTTAATGCGTTCGGCTAAATTAGCAATATTCAAATCTTCGGGCATAACCCCTGCCCCACCCGACAACAGCGCGCCAATTATATGATACCGACCATGAAACACCGATGATTTTTCCAACGTCCACACATCACCCATATCGCGCACAACACAAATTTGACCGTTTGCACGTGACGCATCGCGACAGAATTCACACATACCAGAATTTTTATCGGTCAACACACCACAGTTTGCACACGGCACGATATTCTCGGTTGCATCCAAAATTGCCGCCGCCAAGTTTTCTGCGCGACCATCACGCACCTGCAACAGCGACAAAACAATTCGCCCCGCCGCACGATTTCCAACACGCGGCAATTTTGCAAATTGTTTTATCAAACGTTCAATTTTGGAATTCATTATCGCGCCACCCCATCAATGAAACACATAGCAATCGATACCATTTGCCGATGCGGTATTTTTAAGCGATTGTGCCGCACTTTCCGTCAAACCATATGCACGCACGCGGAACAAACCATTTGGCGCTGTTTCAATAACCGGTGTGGTACCCGTTGCATTTCGCACAGTTGCAATCATACGCGATGCCGCATCACGTGTCGAAAACGCACCAAATTGCACCCCCGGCCCCCCATGTCCAGACGACACAACCGGTGCGGTATTTGTTGCCGCATGATATGCACCGGCGAACGTGTTCACAGATTGCGTGTTGTAATTGTTATTGGTTTTCGCAACCGGCTGTGGCGCGGGCGCGGCGGGTGTGGTGACGGGCGTGTCGCGCACAATCATTGCTGGCGCGGGGTTTTGTTCAATCATTGCAAACCCCTTGTCCAATAACTTTGCCGACACCGCCGCGCGAACATCCTTGTTTTCTGCGCCCAGAACAACCGCCATTAAATGATGTCCCCCACGGCGCGCCGTTGCAACAAGTGAATACTTTGATTTGTTTGTATATCCCGTTTTCATACCATCGCAACCCGGATACGAACCCAACAGACGATTTCCGTTTGTATATGTCTTGCCACCATACGTCCATGTTTGAATTCCAAAATATTTCCAGTATTGCGGAAAATGCTTATACACCGCCATTGACATCAGCGCGATATCACGCGCAGTCGATAAATGGTCATCATTTGGCAAGCCCGATGAATTTTCAAAATTTGTCCGCGACAGGCCAATTTCACGTGCAACACGCGTCATCAGCGCGGCAAAATTCCCCTCTTTCCCACCTTTCAGGTTTTCTGCCAACACGCGTGCAACATCGTTTGCGCTGTGCACGGCAACCGCCTTAATCGCGTCTTCGACACTAATTTTCGAACCCGCGGGCAAACCCAACTTTACCGGTTCGGCATTTGCCGCCGCATTAGACACGATAAGATAATCGTCCAGATGCAACCGCCCATGTTCCAGCGCATCAAACGTTAAATACAACGTCATAATTTTTGTTAAACTGGCCGGATAGTTCAAATCGGTTGCGTGTTCCGAATACAAAACCCGCCCCGAATCCATATCGGCAACCATTGCCGCGCGGTAATTTGCCGCACTGGCAACTGATGCAAAAATCAGCATCGGTAAAACAACAAGAAATCTTCCCTTCATAGTAATTAAAGTGTAGTAAAATTTTGCCCCGCGGGTCAATAGAGAAAAATAAATTGCAAATACATTACTTGTCAGGTATAATGCGTTTGAATCTTATTGGGATAGATAAGGTTCGGGGCTCTCAAAAGCCACAAAAACAAAAAACAACATCGCAAGATGTTCTATCCGCATAATATTGCGGCGCACGTGCGCCATTTATTATGCCATACCCGGCATGGTCGGGGTGCCATTGGTTATACAACAGGGGCGCACGCCCCAAAGACCAATGGGAATCCGTTTTTGGTTCTTTTGAGCACCCCGACCGTCAATCCATATTGACGGTTTTTCTTTTCCCAATTTGATGTTTTACGGGCGGATGCGATATATCGCAAGGTATATCGGGGTTGAGTTTTCTAAGTCCCAACTGTTTGAACATCCGCCCAAAATATCGGGGGTAATTATGACAAATGATGAAATAGATTTGGTTTACATGTGGGTCGATGGCAACGATAAAAAATGGCGCCAGGCTAAAAATTATTGGCTAAAAGAAATAAAAAATGAAATACCAGTTTGCGATGATTCCATTGTAGACGCACGGTGGCGTGATAATGACGAACTTAAATATTCTTTGCGCAGCGCTGAATTATATGCGCCATGGATAAATCACATCTATATCGTTACAGGTTTTAATCAGGTACCAGATTGGCTGAATACCAACAATCCGAAAATAACAATTATTCCACATGAACAAATTATACCAGCTGATGCATTACCAACATTTAATTCTGTCGCGATTGAAATGTGTTTAATGAATATACCGAACTTGTCCGAACACTTTTTGTTGGCAAATGATGATATGTTTTTTAACAAGCCAACATCACCAGATTTTTTCTATGATAAAAAAGGACGTGCAATAATATGGTACACACGCAATAAAAAACTTTGTGGAAACGGTTTTGATTTAGAGTATGTGCAATCAGATTACAGGAAAACTATTCTTATGGCTGCACATAAAATTCATTCGGTATTTGGCAAAAAATATTTTCAATATGCACCTGCACACAATATAGACGCATATATAAAATCATCAATGTTTGCGGCACGCAATCACCCGATGTTAAACCACTATATTGATACACAGATAAGAAATAAATTTCGTACAAATTGGGAATTACAGCGTTGGATTTTTAATTTATACGATGTTGTTCATAATAGAGCAGTTCTAAAACGAGCCAGACATTTCAAAAAAAAGAAACATTTTATTTATAATTTACTGCATTATGACGAATGTAAAAATGCGCCTATGTACTGTGAAGACGCAACAAGCGCATTATCACAGGTTTCGCCAACATTGTTCTGTATAAATGACACAGCACAGACGACTGACGAAATTAGAAGAAAGAATCACGAATTTCTTGAACGAAAATTTCCAAACAAATCTTCTTTCGAAAAATAAAAAACCCCGGTATTTACCGGTGTTTTTTTATATTTTTTATTCCTTATTCTACCAAATGTGCATCCAAGAATAACGATTGCGACAATGCATTGAAAAAGTTTTGATATGCCATCGCACTGGTTATTTCATGCAGGTTCGCCGATGCATTTGCACGAACCAACATTTGTTTTTTGCCCGACGGGCGAACCGACACCGTCATTTTCGAATTGTTCGTAAATGATGTGCCACTGACGGTACCCAATGTTTCATCGGCGCGGTCAATGATAAATCCCAAATCTTGCATTGTGGAAATCACACTGCGCAA
The DNA here is from genome assembly GCA_946611025.1 of uncultured Alphaproteobacteria bacterium. Lineage (GTDB taxonomy): Bacteria > Pseudomonadota > Alphaproteobacteria > Rs-D84 > Rs-D84 > Enterousia. The sequence continues at coordinate 4,329 of CAMOCR010000021.1, forward strand.
AACCATCTTTTTATCGTTCGTATCAAACATGCGCGATTGATAATTGCGTGTTTCAACCTGTGAATTAGCGGTTCCCAACACGCTTTGATTTGTTGTCATACAACCGGTTAATAATGTTAGCCCGAAAATCGCAACAACTATTTTCTTCATCATTTCCCCCATTATATTTCATGCGCAGTCAAGAATAACGACTGACTTAATTTATCAAAGAATTCGCGATATGTTTTTGTATCGGTTATTCTTTCGCTGCGCGATTCATGCATGTTGTTCCATATCGTGCGCGCAAACGATATACGCACATTGTACCCGCGTGATTCCTTGCTTTTTGTGGAAACCAATGTTGTGTATATCTTTTGTTCGGTGTCATACACCGGTTGCGTATCATTCAGCGCCGACAGTAATATTATCGCCGCACGCGCGCCGGTGGTTGATGCCTCGCGATTTTTATAGGCGGTAATCAACCCCAATTTTGTTTCGGTTTCGTCCAGCGTGAATCCCAAATCTTGCAACACACCGGCAGACGCCGCCAAAATTGTTTCTTCGTTATCGATTTCAAATCGCATTGTTTCAATTTGACGCCGCGCCAGATAGTCATCATCCAACCGGTAATAGTCGTCAAATGTCACGCACCCCGCCAATGATATTGCACACAAACAAATTGCGAAAAACTTTTTCATGCATGCGCCTTAAAATGTTGATGTGCGATATGCAAAGTCACGAACACGACTGTTTTCATCAAACTTTACAATAATTGTCAATGTGCGTTGGCTGCTGGATGCCTTGGCGCTGTTCGCACCGGCAAACAATACCCAAACACCCGCCGATGATTTTGAAACATTGCTGGACACGCGGTCATATACCCATGTTTCGCGGCGTTTGTCGTCGGTTGTCACCATGTTGGGGGAACCTAAAACTTCGACAACTTCGGCCGATGTCATGCCAATTTTGATTTCACGTTGGGCCTTTGCAACCGTCATTTGTTCTTCGCGAACCGGATCGCCCGTTGTACACGCCGTTAACAATGGTGTTGTTGCCAAACAAAGTGCAATTAATACTTTCTTCATGTTTTATCTCCTTTTGGTAGTGATTATATAATTCTATTAAAATAAAGCAAATATTAATCTAATGTGCGCAAACTGATTTTATCATCATCAACAATTACCAGTTTGCCGTTGTGAATTCCAAATCTGCGCGCCGAATTAAACCCGTCACGCATACCATATAACTGTTCATCATAAACCGATGAAACACCGCGCAACAGGCACAACTGGTTCGCGGTCACGGCATCGTTGCACACCGCGATAATTGGAATATCGGGCTTGCGACAAGATATTTGAACCGCCGCATCGGCATCGCGCGCGAACACAATTATCGCAACGGCATGATTCAAATATGCCATAGATGACACCGACCGCGACCAATCATTTTGCGGCGTGTTATCAACACGCGACCAATCATATGGATTCGCAATTGTATCCGCATCACAATACGACAAAATTCGCGCCATTTTATCAATCACATTGACCGGATTTATGCCGATTGTGGTTTCTTCGCTGGTCATGGTGGAATCAGCCCGCAGATATGCCGCATTTGCCACATCAGATATTTCTGCACGGGTTGGGAATTCGGCATCAACCATTGACGACATCATTTGTGTTGCCATGATAACCGGTTTATTCATCATGCGACACACACGAATAATTTTGCGTGAAATTGCGGGAACTTCTTCAAATGGCACTTCGACCGCTAAATCGCCACGCGCAATCATAATACCGTCGGCCGCAGAAACAATTTCTTCGATTCTTGCAACCGCGTTTGGTCGTTCGATTTTTGCAATAATTTTTATCGGGTGTGTTGTTCGCGCCGCGATAAGTTCGCGCACATATGCAATATCGGCACCGCGCTGGACAAAAGACACCGCGACATAATCCGGCTTTTTCGTGATGGCATATTCTAAATCATCGCGGTCTTTTGGGGTTAAAATTGATGTTGCAACATCAGTATCTGGCAAATTAAACCCGCGCCGCGACCAGATTTCAGTTCCGCGCACAACCGTTGCAACCACCTTGTGTTTAGTCACCGAATCCACCGTCATTTCAATCTTGCCATCGTTTAACAAAATGCGGTCACCCACATTCAGCGATTTCAACACATCGGTATCTGGCAAATAAACACGCCGCGCATTACCGGGGGTTGGGTCATCATCAAATGTAAATTTACCGCCAACGCGCAATGGATATTTTTCTTCGGTTTCAAAGTCGCCAATTCTGTGTTTTGGACCCTGAAGATCCACAATCACACCAACCGGTTTTCCTAATTCCGCCGCGACATCACGAATTAAATCGATTTTGTGTCCCTGAACATCACCAGTATCGTGACTGAAATTTATACGAAACACGTCGGCACCCGCCGCAACCATATCACGAATAACCTTGCGCGATTCACTTTTTGGACCAATAGACGCGGTAATTTTTGTAAAATTATACATGTTCCCCCCACCATGTACGATTTGTTTATCTTGATTTTTTCAATTTATGATATATCATAACTTGCAACATAACAAGGGGAAAAATATATGAAGAACGCAAACCACGGCGCAATTGACAATCAACAATTGCTTAGCATCATCGAAAGAATTGAAAAATTAAACGAAGACACCGCTGCAATCGCTGCTGATATCAAAGAAATTTATAGCGAGGCAAAATCGGCGGGCTTTGATCCAAAATACATTCGTCAAATGATACGTCTGCGCAAATTAGACCCAGATGAATTAGACGAAGCCGATGAATTGACCCAAATGTACCGCAGCGCACTGGGGTTATAATGAAACGTTTCACCAAACGTGTTGAAGATTTTACATGCGCACACTGTGGCGCAAAAGTTTCGGGCAATGGGTACACAAACCATTGCCCGAAATGCTTATATTCCCGTCATGTTGATAACACCCCCGGCGACCGCGCATCAAATTGCGGTGGTATGATGGCACCGGTTGCAATTGAAAAGCGGGGCGACGATTTTATTATTACACACCGTTGCGAAAAATGCGGCAAAACCATTCGCCAGCACGCCGCCGAAAATGACGACATGGATACAATAATTTCCATCACCGCAAACAAATCATTTATTTTTGGAAATTAACTTTTCCGTTTCTTTGCCGCGGCGATAAATGCGTTGAACATTGGGTGGCCGGTGTATGGGCTGCTTTGGAATTCGGGATGGAATTGCCCTGCGATAAAGAACGGGTGATTTTTCAATTCCACAATTTCCGGCAATCGTCCATCGGGACTGCGCCCAGATATTATCATGCCTGCATCCGCGAATTCTTTCTCGTATTCAATATTCATTTCGTACCGATGGCGGTGGCGTTCACTGATATGTTCCGCGCTCCAAATACTGTGTGCGAGTGTCCCCGGTGTTATGTCGCACGGGTACGCGCCCAAACGTAATGTTCCGCCCATATTTTCCGCATCATGCGCCGCCATAATATCAATTACTGGCTTTGCGTTTTTATTAAATTCGGTTGAATCTGCATCCGCCCAGCCCAACACATTACGCGCAAAGTCAATCACTGCCACCTGCATCCCCAAACATATCCCCATATATGGGACACCCGTTTCACGCGCATAACCCGCCGCCGCAATTTTACCCGCAACACCACGCACGCCAAAGCCCCCTGGCACCAATATTCCGTCAACATCGGCACAACTTTCGGGCGCAAATTCTTCGGCATTTATCTTTTTAATTTTCACATGCACATTGTTTTGAATACCGGCATGAAATAATGCCTCGTTTAACGATTTATATGCATCGGGTACATGAAAATATTTGCCCACCATGCCGATTGTGACGGTTGGCAAGTCTGCCGATAAATGATGTTCAATGCGCTTAAACTTTTCCATATTACCCGCCGCATGCGGCAAACCAAAATGGTCGGCGATTATATCAAAGACATGTTGTGCATCATATGCCAATGGAATTTTATAAATATTATCGACATCAATACCACTGATTACATTTTGTGCCGGCAAATTACAGAACATACCAATTTTCGCGCGTTCGTCAGGTTCCAGCATGCGCGGGGTGCGAACAATTAACATATCTGCCTGAATCCCGTTTTCCAGCAAGTTTCGCACCGACATTTGTGTTGGCTTGGTTTTTAATTCGCCACTTTTTTCCAAATACGGTGCCAATGTCAAATGAATAAACATAACATTGCGGCGACCAACATCGTTCGCAAATTGGCGAATTGATTCCAAGAATATCTTGCCCTCTATATCGCCCACCGTTCCACCAATTTCACAAACAACAAAATCAGTATTCGTTGGCGCAGAAATATATTCTTTTATCTTATTACTGACATGCGGAATCATTTGCACTGTCGCGCCCAAGTAATCGCCCCGCCGTTCTGCGTTTAACACATCCCAATATATGCGACCACCCGACACCGAATCAGACCGCCCCAAACGCGCACCTAAAAATCGTTCGTAATAACCTAAATCAAGGTCTGTTTCAAAACCATCGTTCGTCACATATACTTCGCCATGTTGAAATGGCGACATTGTGCCGGGGTCAATATTCAAATACGGATCAAATTTTCGCGCATGAACGGTATAACCACGCGATTGTAAAAGGGCGCCACAACTTGCCGCTGCGACGCCCTTGCCTAAACTCGAAACCACACCACCAGTAATGAATATATATTTTGCCATAAGAATACCTTCCTTATGGACTACTATCATAGGAAAAATATCGTTGCGATGCAACGAAATAAATTTCTATACTGGATACATGCAGAAACTGTTTGAAAACCAACGCGACAATTTATTTTTATGGGTGCCATTTATTATGGCGGCGGGTGGTGCGTTATATTTTTCATGTGGCACCGAACCAAATATTCCATTTGCACCAATTGTTGCGCTTGCTTTATTCATCACAATTTGCATTTGGCGCGCGCCAATAATAATTCGCGCAATTTTAATTTTCATGTTTGGGTTTTGCTATGCATGCGCATATACCAACATAATCGACACGCCCGTTATGCCGCGCAATATGCGGAATATGGAAATCACGGGCGTGGTTCGCAATATTGATTATACCGACGACAAGGCGCGCATCTATATCCGTATTCCGTCGCGCGACATAAACATAAATTCGACAGGTGACGCAACCGTTCGTGTTTCAATTGCAGGAACAAAATTACCAAACATAAACGACACAATCAAAACAACGGCAACATTGTTTGCGCCAACACCCCCAGATGCGCCCGGTGGTTTTGATTTTGCGCGTTGGGCATATTTTAATGGCATTACCGCAACTGGCTATATCGATGGTTTTTCCATTATAGATAAAAATGACCATGCCGACACAAATAACATACGTGATTTTATACACCGCAATACTAATTCGATGTTGGTTGATGGATTGGTCTTGGGGTATAAAAACACATTGCCACGTGATGTGCGTAAAATCTGGACCGCGGCGGGTGTTGGACATATATGGTCAATCAGTGGTTTTCACATGACACTGATTATGGGTTGGGCATTTGCATTGTTTTATTTTTTGTTCCGCGCCATACCGCCCATCGTGCGCCGTGTGCCCGCAAAACAGGTTGCGATGATTTGCGCGTGGATTATCTTGATTTTATATGTCGTTAT
>CAMOCR010000022.1 GCA_946611025.1 uncultured Alphaproteobacteria bacterium
ACGAAAAGCAAATATGACATCAGTATTTTTTTCTGGTTTTCAATTTATGCCAGCGATCCATAATATCTGGGGCATTTGTGGTCGGAGTGACTGGGTTCGAACCAGCGACCTCTACGTCCCGAACGTAGCGCTCTACCAGGCTGAGCTACACTCCGTAAACTTAAAACACCGCCGATTATGTACCATATTGGGTAAAAATGCAACTTTTTTATTTGATATTTATACTTGTAAATCGCCGATTATGTGCCATATTTATATTGTAACGCAAAAAAAGGTGCCACATGTTCGCATTGCAATTTTTGAAAAAACAAAAGTTCGACAGTTATGCTGATTATTTGGAAAACGCAGTGCCTGTGGTTCCCGAACATTTTAATTTTGCATATGATGTTATTGATGTGTTGGGCGCACAATCACCCGATGGTGTTGCGGTTTTGTGGACAAACGATTCGGGCGAACGCAAAACATTGACCTTTCATGATTTATCGGTAATGTCGGGCGCGGTGGCAAATTTTCTGCGGGCGCGCGGCGTAAATCGTGGCGATACGGTTTTGCTGTTTATGCGGCGCCGTTGGGAATATTGGGTACTGATGATGGCGATGCATAAACTGGGCGCGATTCCAATTCCATCGACCAATCAATTAAAGGCCGAAGATATTCGTTTCCGCATCGATGCCGCCGGATGCAAAAATATTATTTCATTTGATGACGGACATATAAATGCTGAAATAAAATCGGCAATTGGTGAACGCGATGATATTCAAATGATTGACTGTATGGAAATTGATGATGCAATTGAAAAGTATCCATCAAATTTTGAACGCGTGCCAAATGAAAACACCGATACAATGGTTGTGTATTTTACATCTGGTACAACCGATATGCCAAAAATGGTTGCACATAACTATGCATATCCATTGGGACATATAAACACGGCAATTTTCTGGCAGCGCCTGCACGATGGCGATATTCACTTTACACTGTCGGAATCTGGTTGGGCAAAATGTTCATGGGGCAAGATGTACGGTCAGTGGTTGGCGGGTGCAACGGTATTCGTTTTTGATTTTGCAAATAACGCAACCGCACACGACCTGTTGACCGCAATCAGCGAAAATCACATAACTTCATTCTGTGCGCCACCAACAGCGTATAAAATGATGTTGCACGCCGATTTTTCGAAATATGATTTATCATCTTTGGTCAAGGCCGATGTTGCCGGCGAAGCCCTGAATCCAGAGGTTTATGAACGCTTTGCCACATATACCGGGGTCAAAATGCGTGAAGGGTTCGGTCAAACCGAAACATGTATCATGCTGTTCAACAATCCGTGGATTGAACCAAAACCGGGGTCAATGGGAATGCCGGCGGCTGGTTGGGATGTGCAATTATTGGACGAACGCGGTCGCGCGGTACCCGACGGCACCGTGGGTGAAATTTGTGTGAACCTGAAAAATGGTCGTCCGGTTGGATTGTTCAGTGGGTATTATAAAAACGAAAAATTGACCAACAGTGTTTATCGCGATGGATACTATCACACCGGTGATGTTGCATATCGCGACAGTGATGGCTATTTCTGGTTCGTTGGCCGTAATGACGATTTGATTAAAACAACCGGCTATCGCGTCAGCCCATTCGAAGTAGAAAGTGTGTTATTGGAACACCCCGCTGTTTCCGAAGTGGCGGTCACCGGAATACCCGATCCGGCGCGCGGCATGGCGATAAAGGCAACGGTCGTTTTGAACAAATACTTTGTTGGTTCGGATGTCTTGGTTCGTCAATTGCAAGACCATGTTCGTTCACGCACCGCCGTTTATAAATGCCCACGTGTAATTGAATTTGTGGACAGTTTGCCAATGACAATATCGGGCAAGATTCGCCGCGCACTTATAAGAACATGGGACAGCACGAAAAGTGTTATTGGATTAAGTGACGACAAAGAAAACAAAAAAATATAAAAAATAAAACTAGTGCGATTTACGTGATGCAACAATCGCATTGTGCGCCATTTGCATTGCGACACTTTTAATATCATTGGCACTTGTTTTATTAAACCACGAAACCATTCCGCGTGGTGGTAAACACATTTCCATTTCGCGCACAATACCAGCATCATTCGGCATCCATGTAACCGCACCAACAACCGCCCCATCGGGCGAACAATAATTACATGCCGGCATCAACAAATCGCAAAACTTTTTAAGGTTACGCACGGAACAAAAACTGCATGCTGAAAATGGTGATTCCCCATACACAGCATGCATATTTTGTTCAAACCAATTTTTATGTGGCACTTATTTTACCCGTTTGATAACCAGTGACGCATTTGTTCCGCCAAAGCCAAACGAATTGCTTATTGCAACATTCACATCACGTTTTTGTGCAACATTTGGCACCAGATTGAAATCGCCAACTTCGTCAATTGGGTCGTTCAAATTTATTGTTGGTGGCACAACGCCATCACGAATTGCCAGCGCACAGAATATCGCTTCAACCGCGCCGGCAGCACCCAACAGGTGTCCCGTTGTTGACTTGGTTGATGACATACATGCACCTGTTCCATCAAACAATTCACGCACAGCGGTCAATTCACCAACATCACCCAAACCGGTCGATGTACCGTGTGCATTTATATAGTCAACATCACTTGGTTGCAAACCTGCGTCTTTTAACGCCGCAAGCATTGCGCGCTTGCCCCCTTCGCCACCGGGTGCCGGCGCAGTGATATGATGTGCATCACCCGACAAACCATAACCCGCCACTTCGGCATAAATCTTGGCACCACGGGCGACGGCATGTTCGTATTCTTCCAGAACTAATATACCCGCCCCTTCGGACATAACAAAACCATCGCGCGCCTTGTCCCACGGACGTGATGCCGCCACTGGATCATCGTTTCGTGTTGATAATGCACGCATCGCGGTAAATCCCGCGACACCGATTTTACAAACCGCCCCTTCGGTACCACCGGCAATCATAATATCGGCATCACCGTGCTGAATCAAACGCGCCGCTTCGCCAATCGAATGCGCCGATGTTGCACATGCAGTCACCACCGCCAAGTTTGGACCTTGGAAACCATATTTAATCGACACCTGGCCGGCAGTCATATTGATAATAGATTTCGGTATAAAAAATGGACTAACATAACGCGGACCATGTTCATGTAAATCAACACATGTGTCATAAATTGTTTGCATACCACCAATACCACTGCCGATTGAAACACCAATTCTGGTTTTATCACCGTCATATTCAATCAGCCCCGCGTCACGAACCGCTTCATCGGTCGCAACCATACCATACAGCATCGATTTGTCCATTTTGCGTTGTTCACGCACATCCACAACGGCATCTGGGTTATATTGCCCAGCGTCTGTACCATGAATTGGCAAACCCGCAATTTGACACGGCAAATCAGACGCATCAAAGTTATCTATTTTGCGAATGCCCGAAACACCACCAACAACATTTTTCCATGCGTATTCAACACCTGTTCCGTTTGGTGCGACAATACCCATACCAGTTATAACGACTCTTTTCATAATAAACATTCCTTTTGTGTATTTTATTATGACATAATCATAGCCCGTTTATACCTAAAAAGCCAACAAAAAAATCCGCCGGTCGAACAACAACACCGGCGAATTTGATTTACGATAAACAGAACTAAAACTTATGCTTTTTTGTGTGCATCAATATATTTAACTGCATCACCAACTTTTTCTAATTTTGCAGCTTCTTCATCTGGAATTGTGATATCGAATTCTTTTTCAACTTCCATAACGAATTCAACGACGTCCAACGAATCCGCACCCAAATCGTTAACAAATGCGGCATCTTCTGTGACCTTGGCTTCTGGAACGCCTAATTTTTCCGCTACAATTTTCTTTACTTGTTCAAAAGTTGTCATATCTAATCCTTTGTTTAGGTTAATTTTGTGGTTCAATCATGAACGTTATACACTAAAACTATCATTTTCCATGCCTAGTGTCAAGAAATTATAACAAATTGTAACAATGCTTGACAAAACAAATTTTTATTAAACATCTAAAATTTCGTCTAATAATGTATTCATATTATTGCGCAAATCTTCGCGGTCAGATGCCCATGTTAAATTGCGCATTAAAAATTTATGCACATCATCCATTGTTAAATTCGGCACACCAGCGGCACGCGCAACACGTTTCCACGCCGTACGCGGATCCGTCAGGTGCGACCCACCCCGTCCCGGGAATAACCAAAAACTGTCTTGGGGTAAATCTTGTAATAACACAACCGCACGGTCTGACAATGGCCAATCGCGCCACATGTAATGATTAAAATCCAAATCTTCCCATTGCATTGCAAACACACGCGAACGCGGTGCGAATCCATATACCAACATCAAAAATGCCGCGCGTACAAAAATATCTGGTTCGCGTTCAATCGCCGCAACCAAACGCGCCACCCCCGATTTATTCAGTGGACGCACACGGCGCACCTGTTCAATTTTTGGTAAATCATCGGCGATGTTTTCTTTGACATAGCCCTGTTCAATTGCATATTTAAAAATGCTCTGTAATAAATCTTGCATGCGCGATGCAATTGCGCGACCATCAATTGCATCAATTACATCCACAACATCGGCGCGCGTAATATCGGCAACATTTTTTTCAAACAGTGGTGATAAATGCAAATTTATCGACCGCACCAATTTCATTTGTGAATCTTCACTGCGGCGAATACGATTCGCGACATATAAATCTATAAATTGTTTAAATGTAATTTGTTTACGACGCACAATCGGTTTTTTCATTGCGTTATCCAAAACACCTGCAACCGCACCACGTGCCGTTTCAATATCAACATCTGGATATTTACCAATAATAATTCGCGTATCATGCCCACGCACACGCTTGCGCACAAAAAATGTTTTGACGCCGCGACTGGTTATATACATACGCAGACGCGGTTCCGACAAATCTTGAACAACATCGAAACCGGTGCTGGGTGCCGGCAAGTTATCCAAAATATACGGATTAAAGAAAAATTGGTGTGCCATGGTGCGCCCCTATTTTTTATCTTATGCGTTCAAAAATCCGTTCAAACGCCAAATGTTTATTTTTCTGTGCCAGATGCAACAACCTTTCTTGTTCTTGGTATTGTTTATGTCTGGCATTATATGGACAATTAAATATTGGACATGGTTTTTCATCAAACCGATGACAATTTTTGGTATGGAAATAAACTTCTTCACCAAACTTGCCACAATCGGTCGCCGCGAACCATGTGTGATATGCTTTGATACATGCATATGTTTCATCAACCTTGTCGGCATCAACAATTGCCGTGATATCGTTTCGTTTGTTTCGCAATTCTTTGACCATATTGCGATAAAAATTAACCTGAACTTTATATGCTTTGATACGGTCAATACGTTCATTAAATTTTTCTTTGATTGTCATTTTATTACCCCTTGAATTATTCAACCTTTAGCGCGTTAATAAATGCGTTCTGTGGGATTTCAACATTACCAAATGTCCGCATACGTTTTTTACCCTCTTTCTGTTTTTCCAACAATTTACGTTTACGCGTTATATCCCCGCCATAACATTTTGCAGTGACATCTTTGCGATACGCTGCGATTGTTTCGCGCGCAATAATCTTGCCCCCGATTGCCGCCTGGATTGGAATTTTGAATTGATGACGCGGTATTAAATCTTTTAATTTTTCGACAATTTGCCGACCGCGTTTTTCTGCGAATGACCGATGGCAAATAAACGACAACGGTTCAACATTTTCTTCGTTCACCAGAATTGAAACCTTGACCAAGTCAGCCGGCTGATACCCATATACCGCATAGTCAAACGATGCATATCCCGATGATATCGATTTCACACGATCATAAAAATCAAAAACAATTTCTGACAACGGCAATTGGTATACCAACACCGCGCGATTACCAACATATGAAATATTTTCTTGGATACCGCGCCGTTCCGAACACAGCGACATTATCCCGCCCATATATTTATCAGGCATCATAATTGTCGCGCGCACCCATGGTTCATCCATCGATTCGATTTTTGTAATGTCCGGCATATCCGCAGGGTTTTCCAAATCAACCGTTTCGCCATTGCGTAAATGCACCTTGTACAGCACACTGGGCACTGTGTTGATTAGGTTCAGATTAAATTCGCGATTTAATCGTTCGCTGATAATTTCCATGTGCAGCAAACCCAAAAATCCGCACCGCAATCCAAACCCCAGCGCAGACGACTTTTCAGTTGTGAACACAAACGACGCATCATTCAACGCCAATTTTTCTGCGCTTTCGCGCAGGGCTGGATAATCGTCAGCGGCAACCGGAAAGAACGATGAAAACACCACCGGCACCGATGGTTTGAACCCAGGCAACACATCAACTGTTGCGCGACTGTCGCAAATTGTATCACCAACTTTGCAATCATGAATCGTCTTCATACCCGTAATAATAAATCCAATTTCACCGGTATTTAACGAATCGGTATATTCCATTTTGGGTGTAAAGAACCCGATTTTATCAATCACATATTCTGCACCAGTCGCAATAAATCGAATCTTTTGACCGCGCGACAATTTACCATCAACCACACGCACCAAAATCACAACACCCAAATATGAATCATACCACGAATCCACCAACAGCGCGCGACTGGGCGCATTTTCATCACCACTGGGCGCGGGTAATTTATGTACAATTTCTTCCAGTAATTCTGGCACACCTTCGCCGGTTTTGCCCGACACCGCCAACGCGTCATTTGCATCCAGACCAATAACATCTGCAATTTGTTCGCGCGTACCGGTAACATCACTTGACGGCAAATCAACCTTGTTCAAAACCGGCAACATTTCCAAATCATTATCCAACGCCAAATACGCGTTCGCCAGCGTTTGCGCCTGAACCCCTTGGGTTGCGTCAACCAGAACCAACGCCCCTTCGCATGCCGCCAACGACCGCGACACTTCGTACGAAAAGTCCACATGCCCCGGCGTATCCATCAAATTTAATTGGTACATTTCGCCGTTTTTCGCGCGATAATTCAAGCGCACCGTTTGCGCCTTAATCGTAATACCGCGTTCGCGTTCAATATCCATTGAATCCAGAACTTGCGCCTTCATCTCGCGATGTTCTAAGCCACCCGTAATTTCAATCAACCGATCCGACAATGTCGATTTACCATGATCGATATGCGCAACAATAGAAAAATTTCTTATATGATCTTGCTTCACAATATACCCCTGTGCCTTCCACTCTATGCGGCAATGATAAACCCGTATATGCGATTCGGCAAGGGGTATTTTTAATCGTGTAAATTATTTAACAAATCATCAATGCGCTGTGCGCGTTCCAGCGTATCGTCATATTCGAATTTAATTTCTGGAACATATTTTTGTGATAATCGCGCCGCCAATTCAAACCGCACCATTTTCGTCACATCATCCAAACGCTTTTGCACCAATGCGACATCGGTATTGCGCGAATAGTAAAACAATTTCACAAATTGCAGTCCCCCATGTGCGACCGCCCCCACCAGCGACACACCCGACAACACCGCATCTTCGGCAAAATTATCACGCAAAATTTCCGCGACCAGTGTTTGCACCTTGGACGCGATTCTGTCGCCACGATTTGAATTTGTACGTTTTGTTGGCATATTTTACCCCGCTTGTAATGTCACTTGTAAAATATCAAATATTTCTTTACAATCAAGCAAAGAATAAACTAAGGGAAACAATACCATGAAATTTGCCGAATGCATATTATCCCAGGCCGAAAAGCCATATTACACCGCCATTGTTTTTTTAATGACGATATGTGAATCAATATTTTTATTTGTTCCACCCGAAGTATTCATGACCCCTGCAATCATTGCGAACCGCCGTCGCGCCGTACCAATTACATTGGCGGCGACATTGGGTTCAATTATCGGTGGTGCGATTTCATATATGATTGGTCTGTGGCTGTTTGATTCGGTTGGTGTGTGGCTGATTGAACACTTTGCATCTATGGAAAAGTTTTATTTGGCGCAACAGATGTTTATCACCCACGGCGTATTTTTAATTGTTTTAACAGCGGTGACCCCAATACCGTACAAGTTGATGTGCATGACGGCGGGCTTTATCGGTTTCCCGTTTTGGTTGCTGATTGGCGTGTCGGCAATATTCCGCACGGGGCGTTTCGCAATTGTTGGATTTTTGCTGTGGCGATTCCAAGAAACCGCGAACAAGATTATAAAAAAATATTTCTGGCAATTGACCATTGGCGCGATTGTCGCCGCGGTGTTGGGCATTGGACTGATGTGCATAATTTAAATCCCCTTCGGATGCCGAAGGGGTGGACGCGTAAGCGGACGGGGTAGTCAATATCAACTACCCTGCCTCGTTTCACTCGGCACCCCTTCAACATTTGAAGGGGATAAAAAAACCGGCGAACCGCCGGTTTTTAAACACACCTTATGAAACCCCTATTCCACCCAGATGGATGCAAACGTTGTTGATGTTTCCGACCCAGACGGAATTTGATTCGCCTTGGTTGCATGGTTAACAGTTATCGCACCAGCATCTGATACAGAAATATCTGAACCAGTACCTTTCACATATGTACCTGCACTGTTACGAACCATCACGCTGTTTTTATCTGCAGAAATAGTCTTTGGTATTGCGTTATTTGCAGTCGTCTGTGCGGCATTTGCCGTTGCTTGTGCTGCTGCCGCCGCTGCTGCTGAATTATTCCCACTGGTTGTGATTGCCTGACTCATAACCTTCATTGACGGATATCTATCGGTACTGCCAGTTATGTTTGTGTCATTCAAATCTGCCGTATCGGTCACTTTTTTGCTAGCATTTTCCGGTGTATAACCCAACGCAGCCTGCTTTGCGTTCCACGCAGTACGTTCTGCTGCTGTAATATGAACCGTGGTATTACCCGTATGCGATGTCAAATCTGCACTGTTGGCTTTAGTTCCCAACCCAGCATTAACCGCCCCAGATGTAATCAAGCTGGTTGAACTCGCCGTACCACCACTTGTCGTATCAATGGCTCTGTAATTCACCGTGCCGGCTGTACCGGTTGCAATAACCGCCTTGCCGTCATTACCAGACCCCCCAAGGTTATTTTGTTTCCCGCTAATATCTTGGTGGGCGGTTAAAACAGAAGCGCCCTGAACCTTTAATGATTTAGCATTGATATCATAACCACTAGCACCATCATCTAACTTACCCTCTATCGCATTCTTAGCATCCGTTGCTGCACCATATGCATCATATGTATTTGCCGCAATGGTACCTTGTTTCTTAGCTAATTCTGTATAAACCGCTTTCGCTGATGGGTACTGCGTATCTGTCGATGTACTGGTTATGCTGGTCACTTTATTTGATGTGTTTTCCTTCCCGCTAATATCTTGGTGGGCGGTTAAGGCTGTAATCCCCTTTGTTACGGTCAATGCACCATTTGCATCGGCACTGATTCCTGTCACAACATTCCCGGTACCCGTCGTCGTCGCCGTCGTAATATGGTCAGCATCAGTTATGGTGATTGTTTTATTTGCTGATGCATTCGCGGTAAACGTATCTGATGTTCCATTGTGCGCGATTGTCAATGTTGCGTTATTCACCGTTGGTAATGTTGGACCACTAATTTGCACTTTGCCAGCATTTGTCTCGCCCGCCTTGG
>CAMOCR010000023.1 GCA_946611025.1 uncultured Alphaproteobacteria bacterium
CATACCGACCGTCAGCGGATGCGTAAATAAATCGCGTTTTACCCCCGTGCCGACAATATCAAAACCGTTGGCATTTGTCGCAAATGTAAAATTCCCTAGACCGCAAAACAAATCGGCAACGCGCTGTGCGCCCGCCGCCGCACCCACCACCATATCACGCAGTGTGTTTTCGCCCATTTTTGATGGTTGTAAAAACGCATTTGCGGGGTATTCAACCGCCGTATCGCCAAACTTTATAATCGGTGTTGCCGATTGAAATACAACATTGCCGTTCCATACAACACGAATCGCGTCAACGGTCGCCGCGGCACGTTTGAATTCGGGACTAAAATACGGGACATCGGCATTTATCGAAATATCAATTCCATTTTCACACGCGGTAATTAAACAAGAACCCGCCCCACCCCACGGCAATGCCGCGACACGCGGCAAAATTTCATTAATTTGGGGCACCATATTTGGACAAGCGCGCACCGGCACAATGTTCTTAGACCGTGCGGCATACAGACCAAAATTTGATCCCGCAAAGCAAAAATCGCCCCGCCGGCGCAATCCGGCATCAATCCAGCGCGGCTTATCCGTGGTTGGCAAATTGGCAACCGCGGTCAATTTTTGGGTACGATAATCGGGGGATGCAAAATCATATTTGCAACCACCACACAGATTAAAAAACGGACACGTTTTCATAATACCTAGAAATTCACACGCGCACCGATGCGGAACTGATTCGCGGTTGGTGCCAGATTATCAATACCATCAAATTTTGGTGTGAACATGTACATATATCGATACCCTGCATCAATTGTAAAATATTCACCCAATTCAATCCCCAGCCCCGCCATCACGGCAACCGCTGGACTTAATTTATCATCTATTTTCGCATGATGCGCGGTATTACCACTTAGCCCCACACCGGCACCAACATATGGCACCAAATGCTGTGTACGGAACAGGCGATACAAACTGTCGATACGGGCATCAAAAATACCATTTAAGAATAATGTATCACCAGTCATTTTTATATCATCCCAACGCGCAATTGTGCGGGTATAGTTTGCTTCAACCCGAAAAGTATCATATATGCGCATACCAGCAACAATATCAAATGACGAAGTGTTTTTACCATCAACATGCACATCATGCTTATCAGTATACGATTGCCACATTGCAAAATCATACATACCACCGACATAGAAACGATGTTCACGTGCCAGTGCCTCATCATCATTACCACCGGGGATTTCTGGGGCGGGCATTACAACCTGTTCAACACGATATGGAATTGCCGCATTTGCCGCTGTTCCAATCAAACACATTGCACCAATAATCAATTTTGCTTTCATTGTTTCACCCCATTAAAAATTCACACGGAAAGACGCGATAACGTTGCTGATATTATCAACACCACCATTTGCGCCCCAACCAAAGCCATTGCCAATCATCATTTGATACTGATACGCAACATCAATACCAATCAAATCGGTAAACATGATATTAAAGCCCAACTCGGCACGCGGCGCCGCAATTACGACACCGTTGCAACCATCGTTGCCCTGGAATTCATAATATCCAACACCGGCACCAATACCCATGAACGGCACAAAGTGGCGAATACGCGTAATATCGCCATGCTGGACATAGCGGCGTGCAAAATCAAAATACAACATCGCGCCAAATGTTTTATAGTCAGCGGCATAATCATGCAAATCGGCAAATTTGAATGTTGACATCTGGGCATCTATTTCGCCACGAACATATGATGACAAATTCCACCCCAGACCGATTTGTGTTGTATAACTATCTTGTGCCTTATGCTTTTTGTCGCCCAATTCCGCCCGATCGGTGGCAAACGGCAAATTCAATCCGGCGCCTGCGCGCACATACATTGTTGTTGGAATAAACATACGCGTTGACGACGAATCGACCACGCCCGCCGATTGATACACATCGCGCCCCAGTTCCCCCGGCGCCGCATCTGGCACGACATACGCGTTTGATTCCGCGCCAACAATGTCCAGACCACGCGAAACCTCTGCCACAAAGGCGCGGTCGCTGTAATCGGCGTGTGCAGGCATTGCCGCAACAAATCCCAACAAAACCAAATATGATATTTTTTTCATGTGTACACCCAATTAAATCATTATGTTAATTTTATCATAAATTGCGACTTGATTCCAGACACTTTTATTCGTACCCTGATATATTATGAAAAAGAGTACAAAACAAAACGATAAAAAAATTGCATTGGTCGCCGGCGCGCTGGATTTGCCGTTTTTCACGCGTGATGCACTGCGCCGCGCGGGCTGGGATGTTTTTGTCGTAGGGTTAAAGAACTTTGTCGACCCAAAATTACAGCCCGACATGATTGTGCGTCTGGGCGGTGCGGGTCGTGCGGTTCGTGAATTTCGCAGACGGGGAATAAAAAACCTGACATTTGTCGGGGCGATTGGGCACCCAAACCTGTACGATATTCGGCCTGATTTATGGTCATTGTCTGTTTTAATAAGCATTATGAAACATCAACGGGGGTATGATTCTATGGCTGTCACATTAAATAAAATTCTGGAAAAGCGCGGGTTCAATGTTGTTGCCGCCCAAGATTTAGCGCCCGAATTGACATTTGAAACCGCGGGTGTGCAAACCAAGACGAAACCCACAAAAACCGACATGGCGGACATTCGCCGTGCAATTGATGTTTCACATACCATTGGCAAACTGGACATCGGCGCATCGGTTGTGGTTGATAAACAGGTCATCGCGGTTGAGGCCGCCGAAGGCACCGCGCGCATGCTGGACCGCGTTGTTGAAATGCGCAAAAACAAAAAGCGCATCGGTGGTGTATTTGCGAAAATGACAAAACCCGGTCAAGATTTACGAATTGATATTCCCGCCATTGGTGTTGACACGGTACGGGCGGTGGCGGCGGCACACTTGCGCGGAATTGTTGTGAACACAAAAACATGCTTTGTTGTTGACCGTGAAAATGTTATAAAAGAAGCCAACAAATCAAAAATATTTATTGTCGCAATTGATGAATAAAAACACCGCCACGATTGTGGCGGTGTTTTTTTAATCAAACAAATAATTATTTTTTGATTTCTTGTAATGTCACTTTGAACACTACGGCCTTGCCAGCCAACCCTTCGACATATTGTTCTGGGAATGTGATGTTAATGTCGCGTGTTTCGCCAACCTTCATACCGACAATTTGGTCTTCGAAACCCGGAACGAATTGACCACTGCCCAATGTCAACGGGAAGCCCGCCGCGGTGCCACCTTCGAATTGGACACCATCCAGATAACCCGCAAAGTCGATGATAACCGTATCACCATTTTTTGCACCGGCGTTGCTGTCGCATGCCGCCAACATTGCCGCACCACAAATACCCAACACAGACATAAATTTTTTCATGGAAATCCCCTTTGGTTTCTTTATTGTACGCAACAAATATATTAGACCCGTGCCATAAAAATCAAGTAAAAAAGAAACCGGCATTTCGCCGGCATCTTTAATTATTATAAACGCACCGAAAACCATATTCACGCATGGTGGCCCCTTCGGCCTCCATCCTGTAATCATAATATGGTGTTGGGCGCATAACATCAAACGATGGTTTGTCATAAACCATAACAATACTGTCAGCGTTACGGCCGCAAATGCGTTTCATTTCATAGTCCGCAACACGCGCCAAAATTGTACGTGCATCGCCATCAATATCCATACCATCGGCATTTTGCATCATGCGCAGGCGCATTTCACGCAAATCGGTATTGCCCAACAAAATTTGGACACGAACCATCGTCCCCTTATACTCTTGCCAGCGGGTTTCCATACGCGATGTGGTCCATTTGGCATCAGCAACCTCTTTTTCTGCCGCTGTTTTTGGTTTATACGAATCGATGTTTGAATATTGGTTGTCCGATTGCATAAATTGACTGGTCCGTTCATTATACAATGGCGCATCGTTTCCACCATTTTCAAAATCATTGGTGTTGTATGGCGTGTCGCCGCCGGTCGAACATGCCGCCAACGCAAACAACGAACAAACTAAAAGCAATAAAGATTTTTTCATTTTTCTTTCTCTCTTTTTTTCTATTTTATCAAATAAAGCATTTTGATTCAAGGGTCGATTTATGATAAAATTAAATATCATGTCAAATGTAGTATTGGAATCTTTGTTGAAACCACTGGCGGAATTTTATACGCCGGAATTTGTCGAAGAAATCGCAATAAACCACGCGGCTCAGGTATGGATGCGTCTGCACGGTGCGCCTGTTCCATGGGTTGCGTATAACGCACCACAATTATCAAAACAATACTTGGTTGATTTAATTCACACGGTTGCAAATATTTATGAACGCCCATTTGACCCAATTCATGGCATACCGGTCGTCTATGCAACATTGCCGGGCAATCATCGTTTTTCTGCGATTGCGGGTCCAAATGTTCAATTTGATGAACGCGACATAACAGGCGGCGTTGCATTGAATATTCGTGGCGGTGGCGCACCGGACACATCTTTTGAAAATTACCATTTGGAACGCGGTAAAAAATTATTGCGCGTAAAACCACGCGAATCTGTACGCCCCGACGACCCATACGACCGATTGATGTCCGCCATTAATGATGGCAGTCCCATCTTAATATCTGGGGCAACTGCAACCGGTAAAACGACATTTTTGAATCATATGCTGACACTGATTGACCAAAACAGTCGTGTTATCACCGTCGAAGACGCGCGTGAAATTCGTGTTCCCCAGGAAAATCGTGTTCACTTCGTCTTGTCGCGTACCGAACAGACCAACGATTTTAACTATGCGCGATTATTGGATTTGGTCGTGCGTATGACCCCCGATGTGATTATTGGTGGTGAAATTTCAACCGACAATGCGGCGGTGTTGTGGGAAATGTTGGGAACTGGGCATGAACATTTTTATACGACAATTCATGCCGAAAGTGCCGAAGCCGCCTATGCCGCATTTGCCGACCGTATTTTGCACACCCAGCCGGCATATAATCGTGGCGAACTTATCGCCGAAATGAAAAAGAAAATTCGTGTTGTGCAATTGTCGCGCGATGGTGCCCTGAGGGCTGTCACCGAAGTGGTCTAGGTTTTAAAATCAAAAGGATGAACAATGGCAAAAAAACAAGAAATAACATATGACGGTACAGATGCAGAATTAATTCGCCTGGGGTTAATTGACGAATGTGGCAATGTAAACAACAAAATGCGAAACGCGTTCAATTTGTACATGAAACGCGTCTGGGATAAAAACCATCCCGCATCGATAATGCAACACGCCAGATAACAAAAATGGCACCACATGGTGCCATTTTTATTTACATAAAATTCACAGGATTCACATCGATTTTAACACGAATGTTTGCAGGTTGCTTTACACGCGACAACCAGCCTGCAACAATCGGCTGCAATTTTGCACGCACATCGCCCGACACCAAAAACCGCATACGATACCAATTACGAATTTGATAAATCTGGGCAGGAACGGGTCCCATTATACGCCCGCCATTTATGTTCGGTGCGGCGGCTGCCAAATCGGCACAATATTTTTGTAAAACACTTTCCCGCGCCCCTTCGACCACCACCGCAATCAGCTGCCCAAACGGCGGCATTTTTGCCAAGCGGCGCCCCGCCATATCTGTTTCCATAAATGCATCACGGTCGCCTGCACAAATCGCCGTCAAAACCGGATGATCGGGTTGATATGTTTGCAGCAAAACATGCCCTGGAATCGCGCCACGTCCGGCACGACCGGCAACCTGGAACAATTGTTGGAAAGTGTGTTCGGCGGCGCGAAAATCGGTTCCAAACAATCCCATGTCGGCATCCACCACCCCAACCAATGTCAAGTTTGGAAAATGATGCCCCTTGGCCAGAATCTGCGTTCCAATCACAATATCAATTTCGCCCGATTCCATTTTTTTCACAATGCGTTCCAGACTTTGCCGTGATGCGATTGTGTCACTGGATACAATTGCGGTGCGTGCGGTGGGGAAACGCGCGGCAACCTCTTCCTGAATTTTTTCAATGCCGACACCGCGCAAAGATACCGCCCCGCCACAGTTTTCGCAGTTATCTGGCATTGGCGCGGTGCGTCCACACATGTGGCACAATAATTTCCCAATGCGTTTATGATATGTCATACCCACACTGCAATCGGGACATGTGGCGGTCCAACCGCACTTTTTACATTGCACAATTGGGGCAAACCCACGCCGATTTATAAACAGCATTATTTGCTGATGATTATCCAATGTTTCGCGTATTGCATCACACATTGGCGCCGATAGCGCACCCGCAATTTCTGGCGCATCGGGCGCGGCGGATGTGGTATATGGTTCTGGACGATTTTGGCGCAAATCAATCGTTTCAATTTTTGGCAATGTCGCCCCACCAAACCGCGATGTCAATTTCAATCCCGTGTATTTTCCCGTCCGGACATTTTCCAGTGTTTCCGCCGCCGGTGTCGCACTGGCCAACACAACCGGAAATCCCGCAATTGCCGCACGCAAAATCGCCATATCGCGCGCATGGTAATTGCCCATGTCTTCCTGTTTGTATGATGTATCATGTTCTTCGTCAACAACAATCAGCCCCAAATTTTGCCACGGCAAAAACAGTGCGCTGCGCGTGCCAACAACAACGCGTATATCACCATTTAACACACCGCGCCAAATATCACGACGGCGTGCGGCGGTTAAATTGCTGTGCCACACAACGGGCGCGGCACCAAACCGCGATTCAAACCGCGACATAAATTGCGCCGTCAGGGCAATTTCCGGCATCATCAACAACACCGATTTTCCCGCATTATACGCACGCAATGCGGCATCAAAATACACCTGGGTTTTCCCAGACCCTGTAATTCCATCCAACAGAAACACCGAAAAACCACCGTTTTCAATTGCGCCTGCAATTTTCTTTGCCGCCGCCGCCTGTTCATCGTTTAATACAACCGTTCCCATATCGTGATATGTATGAATAAACCGATTTTCATTTTCAATCTCACGAACATCTGTGGGGCGCAGTGTTTTATTTTTTATCATCGTGCGTACAACCGGTGCCGATACATGTGCAATGTTCACAATATCATTTACCGACATTGGTTCGTTATCATTTGACGAAAAAGCATCGGCGATTGCCTGGCGCGATGCGGTCATTTTTATTTTCGCATCAAAATCAAAATCATAAAGCTGTTCCAATTTTGGCGGGCTGAACGCATCGGGTATATTTATAATAAGTTTTAATACCGCACCCGATGTCATCAGTGTCCAATCTGCCATGCGCTTTATCCACTGTAAATCAGTAATTGACAATGATTTGTCCAACACACGCACAACGCTTTTAATTTTGTCCGCTGGCAATTTTGAATCTGGCAACCCCCACACCACCCCGATATATGGACGGTTCATAACGCGACATTCAACAAAGGTTCCCAAATTTGCAGGCGCGTTCAAACGATAGTCGTAACCGGTATTTACGACATTTGGTAATAAAACTTTTACAATATCCCCAGATTTGAACATACCCATAAAGTACTTGTTTTTTTCCTAAAATTCAATACCATAATAAATGAAAATAAATTGGATAAAATATGTGGCAAACATTTTTTAGAATTTGTAATTTTTTATGTATTTTTATTCGTAATCCCGCGCGGCGTGCAACGGTTCGCCGTGAAAAACTGTACGATTGGGCGAAAAAATATGCTGCACTGCGTGCGGCGGCGCCCGAATTAAAATTTCACCACGTAAAAATGATAAAGGGTGGATGGAACATCGGCTTTATCGTTGACCATAAATATGTATTCAAAATTCGTAAATATTTTGACGATGAATCACATCCGGTAAAAAAGATTATGCGTGAAAAGCGCATAACCGATGCGTTCCAAGATATCGCCCCATTGAAAATACCAAAAATCGATATTGTGGAATCGGACGGTTATACATTTTACCGTTATAACTTTATTCCTGGTCGCAACATGAACACATATTCATTGCGAACGATGCAGAAATATGAACAACGTTGGGGCAAACAAATTGCAAGATTTATTTATAAAATACACAATGCAAAACCAATTGGCATTGACGACACACGCGACATGGATGGCGATGGTTGGAACCATAATGATATTTGCAACAATGTTATAATTGACCCCAAAACGATGAATATTGTCGGCATTATTGATTGGGAATATGCGGGTTGGGGAATGTTGGAAACAGAATTTGCAAATTGCACCCGGTTTTCTAAAAAATTACGCAAAACGAATATCGATAAAATCATTCGTGCCGAATATAAAAAATTTGCACGCAACAAGCACTAACATTTCGTGATTATTTCATCTGGGTTAAATTGTGTACGAAACCATGTGCGTTGACGTTTGGCATATTGGTTTGTTTTTGTAATCCAATTTTTTATTGCATCATCCATACTGATTTCACCACGCAAATACGCACACAGTTGTGCGGCACCAATCGCGCGATTTTCATCCCAGCCCGCATCAATGACCGCGCGCGCCTCATTTAATGCCCCGCCCGACATCATTTCAGGTATACGCGCGGCGATGCGCGCACGCACCACATCCGCCGGTGGATTTATTAAAACCCGATACGCATCTGGCGCAACCGCACCCACGCGCGGTGCATTTTGAAATTCTGTTATGTGACGACCTGTTTGCAAGAAAACCTCAACCGCGCGGGCAACGCGTTGCGGGTCGGTTGCGTTAAAATCATCGGGCAACATTGCACGCGCCGCATCAATGTTGCTTGCAACCAATTCGCGCGCACGCGCACGCACATCTGCATCTATGTCTGGCATCGGCGAAATGCCATGCACCAGCGCATTTATATAGTACCCCGTACCACCAACAAAAATTGGCGTACGCCCAGATTTAATAGCGTTTTCATATTCCGTTCGCGCCAGATTCAAATATTCAACAACACTTATTTGTTCCGTTAACGGCAATATAGAAAACAAGCGGTACGGCACACCGTCAATTTCATTTGTAATTTCACGCCCTGCAAATGGTGATGCCGATATATTTTCAATACCGCGGTAAATCTGGACACTGTCGGCATTTATAATTACGCCACCGATTTTGCGTGCTAAATCATGGGCAAATGCCGATTTGCCCGATGCCGTTGGTCCAGTAATGATATATGCCATTGGTTTCATGTTGACAATATTATAATTGGTCGCGGACAAAATTCAATTGTATTCTGCGTTATTTTAGTGCTAAGATACCCATATATGACAACAACATTTAACGAAAGGAAGTAATATGTCTAAATTAAGGGTTGCAATCAACGGATTCGGTCGTATTGGTCGTTTGGTTTTGCGTGCGGCATTGGTAGCCAAGCGCGATGACATTGAATTTGTTGCTGTAAATGATTTGGCACCTGCGGAACAAAACGCATATTTGTTGGAATATGATTCTGTGCATGGCAAATTGCCAATGGATGTAAAATTGGACGGCGAATATATCATTGCCGGCAACCAGCG
>CAMOCR010000024.1 GCA_946611025.1 uncultured Alphaproteobacteria bacterium
AATCGATATTTTGCCCGTCTTTTTGAAATCTTTTTTGAAATTCGTTTTCTGTGGGCGGTCATCATCAATATCGCGTGAATTGTGATTGCGTGCGCCACCATTGTTATTGTTTTGTTGCTTTTTTGATGTGTTTGGTTTTTCATCCACTTCGACCGCATCTGCGGCATTTTCGCGCGCAGCTAACTGATTTTTCACTTGTTCGTATTCATCGGCTTCGCGGGCAATTTCTGCTTCGCGTGCGGCGCGTTGCGCTTCTTCGGCAGCCTCGCGTGCTTTGCGTTCTTCTTCGCGGGCGCGGGCGGCTTCCAGCACTGCGCGCAACTTGTCATCGGCGGCATTATGTGATTGTGCCGGCGCGACCGGTTCTTCGCGTAATTCTTTGCTGCCGGGGGCAACAATACGGCGACGACGTTCAACAAAAACAGAATCGCCTTTTTTGCTGTGAACCGCATCCAATGTTACAGATTTTCCAAGTGTCAGTGTTGCCATTAAATACTCCGTATTTTAATGTTTTGTGTGCAAAGCTTTGCACCTTGCACACTGTGGTTTATTCTTCGTCCTGGGTTATGCCATATGCGACTTCGCGGGCCTTCATAATAACACGACCAGCCAAGCGTTCGCTCATTGTGTCTTCGCCCAAGATTTCGACCAATTCATCAGATGACAAGTCAGCCAAATCAGCAACAGATTTTATGCCGTTTTCACCCAATTTCATGATGATTGGACGTTTGATAAAGTCAAACTTTAACAAGTCATCGGTCATGCCCAATTTGTGGCCATTGTCGATGTAATCTTGTTCCAGTTTCGCCAGATAATCTTTGGCGCGTTTTTGCAATTCTGCCGCCAATTCTGGTGTGAACCCTTCGATAGATTCAAGTTCGCTGCTGTCAACAAATGCGACTTCTTCGACAGTGCGGAACCCTTCGGTAATCAACAGGTGGGCAATCATTTCATCAACATCCAATGCGCTGATGAACAATTCGGTCTTTTCTTTGAATTCGCGTGCGCGACGTTCTTGTTCTTCGGTTTCATTCATAACATCAATGTTCCAACCCGTCAATTGTGACGCCAAGCGGACATTTTGACCGCGGCGACCAATTGCCAAAGATTGTTGGTCTTCGGTGACAACAACCGCGGCGGTGTGTGTATCTTCGTCAACGATGATTTTTGCGACCTTGGCCGGTTGCATTGCGTTCACAATGAACACCGCCGGGTCTTCGGAATACAAAATAACATCGATTTTTTCACCATGGCATTCGTTGATAACCGGTTGAATACGTGTACCCTTGATACCAACGGTCATACCAACCGCGTCAATCGATGGATCAGCCGTTTCCACAGCGATTTTTGCGTGTGAACCCGGTGCGCGTGATACAGATTTAATTTTAATCAACCCTTCGTAAATTTCAGGAACTTCTTGGACAAACAGCTTTTCCATAAACATTGGGTGTGTACGGGTCAAGAAAATTTGTGGGCCCGAATTGGAACGCGCAACATCCATAATCAACGCGCGAACACGGTCACCGACCGCCAAGCGTTCGCCCGGGATAAGTTCGCTGCCCTTGATATAACCTTCGGCCTTGCCATTGATGTCGACAAACACATTGCCAAATTCAATACGTTTTACAACACCAGATACGATGTCGCCAATATTGTCTTTGAATTCTTCGTATTGACGACCCTTTTCGGCATCACGAACACGCGCAGTCATCATTTGACGTGCAGTTTGAAACGCCATGCGGCCGAATTCTGGTTCTGGTAATGGGTCTTCGACCGTGTCACCAACAGATGGGTTTTTTGCGTATTTTTTTGCCTGGGATACAGTCAACATTGTGCTGGGGTCATATTCTTCGCCGGCACTTTCCGGTGATTCAATAACTGTAAACAAACGTTTTACATGAATTGCACCGTTTTTGCGGTCGATGTTTGCAACAATATTAAATTCTTCGCCGTATTTGTGCTTGGCTATTTTTGCAATGGCCGCTTCCAATGATTCGATAACAATTTCGCGATCGATTTGTTTTTCCTGGGCCAGCGAGTCAATGGCCAACAACAAATCCTGACGTGGCATAGATTCAAAAGACATGTCCGTATCTCCTTGTGCTGTTTGTCTTTCTTACTTAAAGAGCGGGGTTTTGCAACCCCGCCCCTAAAACTTTTACTTTTAAGAACACAACAAATTATAAACACGAATCGTTAAAATGCAAGAAAAAACATAATACAAAAGCAATTTATATTGGGTACATATAATTGACACCCGCGGTTTTGGGGTCTATACTGCGATTATGACGATTATAAACAGATATTTTTCGCGCCAATTGATAATGGTGTTTTTTATGCTGTTGGCGGTTTTGACGGGGTTGGCATGGATGGTGCAAATAATGTCCATGATGAAGTTCCTGATGAACTATGGCGTGAATATGGGCGATTTTATCGGGCTGACCGCGTTGATGATACCGTTTATTATTTCGATTATTATCCCGTTTGTCACATTTATTGCGATAATTTTCGTTTATAACAAGCTGATTGCAGATAACGAAGTGACGGTTATGGCGGCGTCTGGCCTGTCGCCCGCCCAGATTGCCCGCCCCGCGTTGCGTCTGGCGGCAATTTTGACCGTTGCACATTTGATTTTGAATATATTTATTGTTCCCGCCAGCCAGGTTGAATTTTATGATATGCAATGGAATTTGCGGTATGGTTTGGCACACCTGAAATTAAAAGAGGCGGCGTTTACAGAATTATCATCAGGATTGGTTGTGTATGTTGATAATGTTTCGGGACATGATTTGTCGCATGTAATGCTGTCAGATATGCGGGATGCGCGTTCACAAATGACAATCTTTGCAGAAAAGGGTAAATTGGTTGCAACGGTGCGCGGTTTATCGATTGTTATGACCAACGGTTCGGTCCAGGGTAATGGCGATGCAACCGTCACGGGAACATTTGATGTGTTCGATATGGATTTGAATGTCGCAAACAAATCATCGTCATCGTCATATCGTGTGCGCAGTGTTTCAACATGGCAATTGCTGCGTGATGTTTTTGATGCGCCAACGGTGAAACGACATCGTTCAATACTAACCGAATTGGCGACGAGAATTCTGGACCCGATTATGAATCTTATGTTAGCAGCATTATGTTTGGCAATCTTGTTGCGTTCATCACTGTTGCGGCGCCGTACCAGTTTTGCACCCGTTATGGCGGTTGTGGCGATGGCGGTTGTGATGGCTGGGTTTATGTCTGGGACAAACATGATTGACAGTATTACAGATTTTGCAATTTTGATGTTATCACAATTTGTTCTGTTGATGCTGGTTTTGGGTGTGTTATATAAAAAATAATGAAACGTGTAATTTTTGCATTTTTATCAATGTTTGTGACGGCGCCGTTGTTTGCGGTGGCGATTGATGTCAACGAACCCAAGACAATTCAATCGGAAAAAATCGAATATGATGTCAAAACGGGCGCAATAAAAACATCGGGCAAAACCGAAATTACAAACGCAACCGGGCAACGTATGACATTGACTGATTCTTATCTGTCGCAAAAGGGCAAAGATGTTTCTGGCAATGATGTAAAAATGTGGCTGGGGCAACATGTATATGTTGAATCAAAAAATATCACACGCAATGGAAACGACACAGTGGCAACGGATGCCATGTTCACCGCATGCGATGGTTGTGACAGTTTTGGCAATGCATGGGAAATTTGGGCATCGAAAATAAGACATGAACTGGATGACCGTATGTTGTATTTTTACAACATGGTGTTATGGGCATATGATGTTCCAGTGTTATGGTTTCCATACTATTCAATGCCGGACCCCGGGGTTAAACATAAAAGCGGTTTGTTGATGCCCAGTTTCGGGTCAACTAATAAAATGGGTACACAAATAAATGTGCCGGTATATGTCGCGTTTTCGGATACGCATGATGCGACATTTACATTGTCTTATTTAACCCAAGAAAATCCATTGTTCCAATTGGAACACCGTTTGAATTTATCGCATGCAGAATTTCGTACACGCGGTTCATATACGCATAACCGCGCGGGTGACAATCGTTGGCATATATTTAACAACGATAAAATTGATTTAGGCGAACATGCGCGTGCATCAATTTATATTGCGCGTGCGTCTGATAAAACATATTTACAGAAATATGGGTTCTATAACGATCAGCCGTATCTTGATTCGGGTGCAAAATTGGAATTGTTTGTGAATTCTGGATATGTGGTTGCAGATACCCATTCGTTCCAGGAATTGCGTGCGCGCAGCAATTGGCACGGTGTTGCGCCAACAGGCAACATATTACCAAATATTCGTGGTTCGTTCCAGACAGACCCGTTCTTTTATGAAACATATGCAACGGTTGATACCGATGTTTTGGGGGTTGTTGGTGACGGAACATCGGCACAACGTTTTGTGGGTGATGTGCGCATAACCAGTCCGTGGACATTATGGGGTGGTAATCGCATAACGGCATCGGTTGCGGCACGATATGATTTTTATAATTTTGATAATACAATAATGGCAGATGGTGACACGTTTTCAGGTGTTAAAAATCGGTTTTTACCAAATGGATATTTGGAATGGGGGTTACCGTTGGTGCGCCCAGGAGACACATGGACCCAAACGATTGAACCGCGTGCGCGGTTAACCGTGCGTCGCCATATTGATGATGGGCAATTTGCCCAAGACAATGATTCGGCTGGGGCTTTTTTATCGGATTCGGTGTTGTTTTCGTCTAATCGATTTGCAGGGTATGATTTGTGGGAAAATGGGACATTTGCCGATTATGGCGTGCGATGGGCGGCGTTTAATCCAGATGGTCGCAATGTTGAGGTATTTGTCGGTCAATCTTATGATTTTGATAAACGTGCCGATACCGATTTGAACAGCGGTTTTCATACATTTGGTTCGGATTATGTTGGGCGCATTAGTTTTAATAATTCAAAATGGTTGGATTTGTCTGGACGTGTTCGTTTTGACCGTGATTCGTTTGATTTGCGTCATGCAGAATCGTCCGCGCGAATTGGCACAAATGAAACATATTTGTCGGTTGGACATATTTGGTCGCGCCAATTGTCAAACATTGGGTCGGACGAAAATAATACAAATGAAGCGATTGCGGGTGCTGGAATAAAATTGTCGGATCGTTGGTCGTTGCAATTAAATGCAATTTATAATTGGGTTGATGATACGTTTTTACGCCACAGTGGAACGATATTTTATAATCATCCGTGCTATTATTTTTCGATTGGTTATCGTCGTGATAATGCAGTTCGAGAAGATTATCGGGGAAACACCACAATACAATTCCGTTTTGGAATGACGGTCCAAGGTCAACATTATTAAGGAAAGAGAAGGGAAATGAAGTTTATAAAATATGCATTTTTGTTTGTTTTTACATTGTCGCCGGTATATGCGGCAACGGTGGTTGCAACGGTTGGCGGGGTGCCAATTACCGATACAGATATTACAGCACGAACAAAATTAATGGCACGCCAGGGGAAAACATCGACCGACAATCGTCGTGTTGCATTGCAAAACATTATTGATGATTCGGTAAAATTAAACTATGCCGCAAATTTTGGTGTTAAACCAACCGATGAAGACGCTGCAACCGAATTAAAGCGGATGAATCTGTCGGGGCTAAGTGCATCTGAACGTGAAATGGCGATATCTGCAATCAAGGCGGAAATTGCATGGCAGGTTGTAATTGCACGAACAATTTTGCCAACAGTTGATGTGTCGCGTGATGATGTTTCGGCAATGAAAAACGATTTGTCGCGTGACCAGGGGTTGCCAATTGAAATGACAATTGTGCGATTGGTAGATGTTCCAGAATCTGTGGTGGCGAAACTGCGCAAACCAAAAGATTGTGATGATGCGGTTAAAATGGCAGAAGACCTGGGCGGTGCGCCACAACGCTTTACCGCGGTGCAATATGAATTGTCCGCGGACATTCGTAATCGTGTTGTGGGGCTGCCGCTGCTTACATGGTCGCCACGCGTTGATGACAGTGTGTTATTGGTGTGTGGTACCAAAAAGACGGCGGAATATGGCAAACTGGACGATGTTATAAAACAAAATGCAATGTATAAACAGGCGATGTTTATTGCCGACCAACAATTGAAACAACTGCGGCGCAAGGCGGTGGTTGTTATTAACGATGACAGATATAAATTATGAAACCAGTATTGTTTGATTTTACAGATGCCGAACTTGAAAAATTTGTGACCGATTTGTCACAACCACGCTTTCGCGCGAAACAGATTCGCGATTGGCTGAACCGTGGTGCGCCTGATTTTGAATCTATGAAAAATTTACCCGCAGCATTACGCAAACAATTGGATGCAGCGGCACAAACATTGCCGGTGCGTATAACAAAGCGGTTGGATTCGGCAGATGGTCAAACGACCAAGTTTTTGTTGGAATTGGGTGACTGTGAACAAATCGAATGTGTTTTAATGCGCACCAGTTATGGCAACAGTGTTTGTGTCAGTTCCCAGGCGGGCTGTGCCATGGGGTGCAAGTTTTGTGCCAGCACACTTTTGGGTCTTAAACGCAATTTAACCGTGAATGAAATGTTTGCACAAATTTTAACGGCACAATGGACATTGCGTAATTCTATGGATGAAAAATCGATTCATGCCAACGGTGATGCAAATAATAATGATGTGTCGCACATTGTGATTATGGGTACCGGTGAACCATTACAGAATACCGAAAATGTGATTGGTTTTATGGAACGCGCGAACGCGGACATGGGCATCGGCTGGCGGCGTATAACATTGTCGACATGTGGAATTGTGCCGGGGATAAAACGCCTAATTGAATGGGGGCGACCAATAAACCTGGCGATATCATTACATGCACCAACGGACGAATTGCGCGGAACAATTATGCCAATAAACAATAAATATAAATTAGGTGAAGTGTTGGCGGCGGCTGATGAATTTACAAATCTGCATAATCGCCAGTTGATGATTGAATATATATTGCTGGGCAAGAAAGATGAAAACGGTGAAACGGTTTTATATAATGCGACCCCAGAATATGCAGAAAAATTATCAAATTTGTTGCGCGGTAAAAATTGTATGGTAAATTTAATACCGTGGAACGCGGTTGATGAACGCGACTTTGCATCGCCGTCTGGCAACGCTGTTCACCGCTTTCAAGATATTTTAATTAAAAACGGCATTCATACGCGCATACGGCGAGAGAGGGGGACCGACATCGGTTCGGCATGTGGACAGTTGCGCCTGAAACACAAAAAGGGCGAATAATGAATATAAAATATATAACCTGTTCTGATCCGCGCGAATTTAATGATATTCATGATATTGTTGCGCTGGGAAAACTGTCACCACGTGTGGAAATCGCGGTCCAGGCACATCCATCAAAAATGTCGACATTGATGCCACGCAATGAATGGTTTCATGAATTGTTGTGTTATATTGTGCGTGATAACCATAATATAAATTTGGCGGTGCATGTGAATCGTGAATGGTGTGATGAAATTTGTCGCACCGGTAACGTGCCCCAGGATTTACAAGAATTCTTTTTTGTTCACAAACGGGCGGGGTATCAACCATTGGTTAAGCGGTGGCAATTAAACATTCCGCGGGATACGGCCCAGGGATTGGATTGTGCCAATCTGGCAAATTTTTTACGCAAACACGAAGACAAAAATTTTATTGTGCAATACAATGAGACAACGCGTTTTGTGGTAGACCAACTGTATGGGCGTGTGCCGTTTTCACCGTTGTTTGATGCATCGGGTGGTCGTGGTCTGTCCCCAGACGCATGGCGCGCACCGGTCTTTGATTCGGGTGCCCAGGGTTATTCTGGTGGTATGTCGCCAGAAAATGTTGCGGACAATTTAACAAAGATATCTGCGGTGGTGCCGGCAAATCGCGATATCTGGATTGATGCCGAAGGTAAATTGAAAACAGATGACCGGTTTGATGTTGCCCGTGCGCGTCAATATATTTTAAATGCTGAAAATTGGATTACACAAAACAGCAAGCAAAGATAAAAAACCGCCCAAATGGGCGGTTTTCTTAACCACTAATCACTAACTACTAACACTATTTATTTGGAATAATTTTGATTTCAACACGACGGTTTTGTGCGCGTCCCGCAGCGGTTGCGTTTGACGCAATCGGGTTTGATATGCCCATACCCATAACTTCGAAACGTGATGATTTTACGCCTTGACCAATCAGGTATGATGCAACCGATTGTGCACGTGTTTGTGATAATGATTGGTTGTATTCAACACTGCCTGTGCTGTCGGTATAGCCCATGACCATAACGGTCGAATTGCTGTATTTTTTCAGGACTTTCGCAACAGAATTCAAAACCGGATAGAATCCAGAATTTATATCTGCGGAATCTGTGCGGAATGTGATGTTGCCAGGCATGACCAAGCGAATGCTGTCGCTGTCGCGGACAACGCGAACGCCAGTTGATTCCAATTCTGCGCGTAATTCAGCCTCTTGTGTATCCAGATAGTATCCAACACCACCACCAACAGCGGCGCCCGCAGCAGCACCAATCAATGCGCCACGACCATGGTTTTTATCAACCAATGCCCCCGTTGCAGCGCCCGCGGCGGTTCCCAATGCCGTTCCCCAAACCAGTTTAGATGTTTGTGATTCGCCGGTGTATGGATTTGTTGTTGTGCAGCCCGCCAGCATAGTGACCGCCAACATAATTGGTAATGCTTTCTTCATTTTTTCTCCTTAGGTTTCGCGAAAAATGGTAGAGCAAAAAAATAAAAAATACAATATGAAAAAACCGAATTATGCGCGGGAAAAACTGTCGCAGATAAATTCTTCAATTGTTTTGTCCGTCACCGTGCCATCCAGAATGATTGTTGCCCAACTTTTCTTGTTCATGTGATATGCGGGGTAAAATCCGCGTTTTTTAAGTATGTTGTCTGTTTGGTTGGTATCTATTTTTATGTTGATAATATCAACCATTTCGGTTGGTTTCGCACATGGTTTTAGTTTGCACAACGGAATATTTGCAACCAGTGCAAACCATTTTTGATTATCAGTGCGGCGAAATACCGCAAATGATGGATATTTTTCCCATAAAAATTCCGGACTGACATCAAATTTATGGTAAATAAATGCGGCGGCATTTCGGGCGGCGGCGGATGCAAAGTGTTGATTTATCGCGCATTTGTCGCGAATGTCGGTCAAAATGTTGATATATCTTTCGCGTACATCGGCGGCATATCCAATATCGTTTTCAATGCGAAAGTTTGTGTATTCTGCATCAATTGATTTATCGATAATTGTGCCAGATATTTTGTCGTGTGCATATTCAATCACGACCTGAAAATTACCGCGCGACATATCAACCGCATACACAAGTTTTTTGCCTTTCTGCACAAAGCCATATTCGACCAATCGTGCTGGCACAATCAAATAATTTGCAAAAACATCAGTTTCGATTGACAT
>CAMOCR010000025.1 GCA_946611025.1 uncultured Alphaproteobacteria bacterium
GATGATTATATTCATCACCACCGCCCAGTTTGATTCCACCCGTCCAATTGCCGTGTTATTATCTGCACGTGGCAACATTCCAGATATACGAAATGATGATTAAAGGGCAGTCAAAATAAAACGCGATATGTACAGCAAAACCTGTATATAGCGCGTTTTTTATTTACAAAAATTTATTGTCGATTTATCACCGCAATTGCATTTTCCAGAATTATTTTTGCGGATGCCGAATCTAATTTTTCATGTGCCGACTTTTTATCATGAAAACCGTTTTCATCGGCGGCGGTGCTGCTTGTCAATGTTTCATCAATAAAGCATATTGGTAAATCAACATATTCGGCAATTTTATTTACCGCATCGCGCACCATTTTTGTTGTGTCTGATTCAGTTCCATCCATGCGCAATGGCAAACCAAAGACAACCCCAACAACATTTTCATTTTTTATACAATCGGCGATTTTTTTTGTCATATCATCGCCCCGCCCCGCACAAATGGGTTCCCGCACAAAGACAAAACCCCGCGTTTCATCGGTCACGGCAACGCCGGTCCGGCGTGCGCCCCAATCGAACCCGATTATGCGCCCAGTGCGCGGAAAATCCTTGAAATCTGGCATAATCATTGTATAATCAACCTCTGGATTTAATAATAGGATGTAAAATGGCATTTAGCAAGGAACAATTACATAAATTCGCCGACCTGATTCACATTGAAATAAGCGATGAAAAACTGGAATCTATGAACATCGATTCCGTTATTGATTGGTTGGATAAATTACAAAAAATTGACACAGCCGGGGTTGAACCAATGTTGAATCCGGCATCACACGATTTGCCGCGCCGCGCGGACACGGTGACCGACAACGCACCACGCGCCGACATTTTGAAAAACACACCGGACACGGCGGGTGTTTCCCGTGGATATTTTGCAGTACCCAAGGTTATGGATGGTGAATAAAATGGCAAAAAATATTGGACATTTAATCTCGTTAAATGACGAATATTTATATTCGGTGGCACATGATGCAATGTATGCCCCACTGCGCGTGAATGAACGTGCTGTGCAAAAACTGCAACGCGCAATGGAAGCAAATACACCAGATGAAAAATCTTGTATACGCACAATTGCGGGCATCTGGTACAACGGTAAATTTATGTTGGCGACCGAATTTCGCGACACGACAAAATGCACCGTTTCAATAAAAAACCCATCACGCATGACAAAAACAGAAATGTGCTATAACAAATTATGCCGCGGAAACTGTACCGACGAATTCATGCGCAACACGGTTGCAAAACACATATTGCCGGAATTATACAACACTAAACAGAAATAGGAAAAACTATGATAGACCTGACGATACATGCTGCATTGGAAAAATTAAAAAGCGGTGAAATCAGCGCGACCGAATTAACCCGCGCACATCTTGACCGCATTGAAAAATTGGGTGGTGATTTGAACGCATATATCACCACCACACCAGAACGCGCACTGGCGGATGCCGCGGCGGCGGACGCGCGTTATAAAAACGGCACGGCGCGCGCACTGGACGGTATTCCAATTGGTATGAAAGATTTATTTGCGACCCGTGGCATTCGCACAACCGCGGCATCACACATGCTGGAAAATTTTGTACCGGAATATGAATCAACCGTTTCACAAAAATTTATCGATTCGGGTTCTGTATTGTTGGGTAAAACAAATTTGGATGAATTTGCGATGGGCACATTCAGCAAGACATCCTATTTTGGCGCACCGGTCAATCCATGGCAATTGGAACGGAAATTAACCGCCGGCGGTTCATCGGGCGGTTCAACGTCTGCGGTTGCGGGGGGCTTGGCAATGGGTGCAACGGGGACTGATACTGGTGGTTCAATTCGTTTCCCATCTGCGATAACTGGTCTGGTTGGAATGAAACCGACCTATGGGCTCTGTTCGCGTTGGGGCTGTGTCGCGTTTGCATCAAGCCTTGATACACCCGGTCCAATTGCACGCACCGTTGACGATGCGGCATTGCTGTTATCGGTTATGGCGGGTCACGACCCAAAGGATTCAACCAGCGAAAGTGCCGGATTTAATGAACATACACCACTTGAATCGATATTGGGCGATGGCAAGAAACTACGCGTTGGTGTCATTCGCGAATTGAACGATGTTGAAATATCAAGCGACATGAAAAAATTGTTTGATGCGCGTATCGCCGATTTGAAATCGATTGGTGCGGAAATTGTCGAAGTGTCCATTCCAAACATTTTGGATGCATTGGCGGCATATTACATCATTGCCCCAGCCGAGGCATCGTCCAACCTGGCCCGTTATGACGGCATGCGTTATGGTCTGCGGGTAGAAGGAAATGACCTGCTTGATACATACAAGAAAACACGCGCCGCGGGCTTTGGAACCGAAGTTCAACGCCGTATGATTGTTGGTACCGCGGTTTTATCCAGCGAATCGTACGAAGTCTATTTCATGCAGGCTGCGCGTGTTCGTCGCATGATTGCAGACAGTTTCAATGCCGCGTTTGAACAATGTGGTTTAATAATTTGCCCGACAAGTTCCGGCACCGCCATGCCGTTAGATTCTGATTTATCACCATTGGAATATTACGCATTGGATTTGTTCACGGTGGCAATGAATCTGGCGGGTGTTCCGGCGTGCAGCGTTCCCGCGGGTCTGGCTGTCAACGGTTTGCCGTTAGGCGTCCAGGTGGTTGGAAAACGTTTTGATGATTTGCGCGTTTTGCAATTGGCAAAACACATCGAACAATTTGCCGGCGTTGATAACCGCCCAACCAAGATAATGGGAAAATAAGGAATTGAAAAAGTGCAAAAAAATGGTGGCTAGGAACGGAATCGAACCGCTGACACAGGGATTTTCAGTCCCTTGCTCTACCAACTGAGCTACCTAGCCAACGGGGCACATAATAAGATACAAGAAACGAAAAAGCAAGGAAAAATAAAAAATGTTTACAATACATGGCAAAACAGGCGATTGGGAATTGGTAATTGGTTTGGAAACACATATCGAAGTGTTGTCTAATTCCAAGTTATTTAGCGGTGCATCTGCGGACTATAATCCAACGGTTGCCCCCAATACCCAGGTTTCAATGGTTGATGCGGCAATGCCGGGTATGTTGCCGGTCTTGAACGATTATTGCGTGGACCAGGCGATTAAGTTCGGTCTGGGCATCAATGCCGAAATATCACGACGCAGTATTTTTGCCCGTAAACAATATTTTTACCCTGACCTGCCCCAGGGATACCAGATTTCACAACCACCAGAAGTCGCCCCTGTCGTTGGTCGCGGCTATGTCGAAATCACAGACGATGAAGGCAACCCGAAAAAAATCTTTATTGAACGCGCGCACCTGGAACAAGATGCTGGAAAATTAAAGCACGATGCACACCCAACAAAATCTTTTGCTGACTATAACCGCACGGGTGTTTCGTTGCTGGAAATTGTGACGTTCTTGGATACAAAAAATCCGGAAAATAATTCATACATTTCATCCCCAGACGAGGCGGAAAAATACCTGCGCCAGATTCGCGAAATCGCGCGCGCCCTGGGGGTGTCTAAGGCAAACATGGAAGAAGGCTCCATGCGTGCCGATGTTAATGTTTCCGTTCGCCGCGTTGGTGAAAAGACATTCCGCACCCGTACCGAAACAAAAAATATGGTTTCTTTCAAATTCATCAAGGCGGCGATTGAATATGAGGCGCGCCGTCAAATTGAAATCTATGAATCAGGTGGCACGGTTAGCCAGGACACCATGCGTTATCATCCAGACGACAACATAACAACCGTTATGCGCAGCAAAGAAAACGCACTGGACTATCGTTATTTCCCAGACCCCGACTTGTTGCCATTGATAATCGATGATGAACGCATCGAACGCATTCGTAAAACCATGCCGGAATTGCCGGCGGCGACACGCACGCGCTTTATTGAAAAATTGGGTTTGGCGGAATATGATGCGGCGCGCCTTACCGAAACAACCGACATATCACATTGGTTTGATGCCGCCGTTGGCGATAAACCAGCACGCGCAAAGCCAATTGCAAACTGGATGATAAGCGAACTGTTTGCACATCCAGAAAACTATGATATCGAAAATCAAAAGTCTGGCATTGTTGACGGCATGCGCATCATTACACCAAGTGATTTGGCGGAATTGGTCGATATGATTGCGGCGAACGAAATCAACGGAAAACAGGCCAAAGAAATCTTTATCAAAATGCTGGACGGCGAAGCCGGCACACCGCACGAAATCGCAGACAAGTTTGGCATGAAACAAATCACCGACACCGGTGCAATCGAATCGGCGGTCGATTCTGTTATTGCCGCGAATCCAGCCCAGGTTGAACAATACCGCGGGGGCAAGGTTGGCCTGCTGGGCTTCTTTGTTGGTAATGTGATGAAGGCGACCGGTGGCAAGGCAAATCCAGCCGTTGTAAATGAAAT
The DNA here is from genome assembly GCA_946611025.1 of uncultured Alphaproteobacteria bacterium. Taxonomy (GTDB): domain Bacteria; phylum Pseudomonadota; class Alphaproteobacteria; order Rs-D84; family Rs-D84; genus Enterousia. The sequence goes on from CAMOCR010000025.1 coordinate 4,460, forward strand.
CCTGCGCAAGAAATTGGGGTAAAATGAAAGACGATATTCTTATCATTGGCGCACCAGCCCACACGGGCAGAATAAACCTTGCCAAAATCAACGCTGTTGCATCGGTTATTTGTCCTGCGCCGGTTGTAATACACCGACCAGACATTGACGACATTGATAATATAATAAACCAAAAGGATAACGCCATGCGTATATACGATTTTGACAGGATTCATCTGGAATCAAAAAAAGATAAAATAGATCGTCGCGAACGTATCCGCTTTCAAAATAACAATGCGCGCATGCAATCAAAAATCGCGCAACGCGCATATCAAAATAAAAAACAAAAAGGTAGATAGTATGATAAAAATGTCTTATGACCCAATTATGGGTGTCCGTTATATAACAGTAGATGTGGAACCACGCACAAACGCACAACGTGCAATTCGCACAAAAATTACAGAACAATATAACCGCACACGTCATGCACGCGCAAAACAATTGCGCCGCGCAAATAACACCAAATCAAAATAAAAACTAAAAATGCAGAAATACTTTATTCAAACTTTTGGCTGTCAAATGAACGTCTATGACGGCTGGCGTATTGCGGCAATGTTAAATGCACATGGATTGCATCAAACAACCGATGTTGCCGATGCAGATATTATTATTCTTAATACCTGTGCCGTTCGTGCCAAGGCAACCGATAAAGTATATTCTGCACTGGGACGTATTCGCTTGGTAAAAAAGCCAGATGCCATAATGGGCATTGTCGGCTGCGTTGCACGCGAATCAGGTGCCGATGCGTTCCGTCGTGTGCCAGATTTGAATTTTGTTTTGGGGCCACAAAGTTATCACAAATTGCCCGAAATATTAAACGACCCCGACACGCGTTTATTTAACATTGAATTGTCTGGCCTTGAAAAATTTGATGAAATGCCACAGATGGAAAAATCCCCACTGGTCACATATATTCCAATTCAAGAGGGGTGCAATCATTGCTGTACATATTGCATTGTGCCGTATACACGCGGTCGTGAAATATCGCGCAGTTTTGCCGATTGTGTTCGCGATACTGAAACGGCGGCAAAAACCGGTGCGGTGGAAATCTGCTTTTTGGGGCAAAATGTTAACGGATATAAATATACAAACGAAAACGGAAAAACATATCGCCTGTCAGATTTAATTCGTGCGGCGGCGAAAATCGACACGGTAAAGCGCATCCGCTTCACATCCAGTTATCCAACCGAAATGACCGATGACTTGATTGATATGTTTGCGACCGAACCTAAATTGTTGCCTTTCCTTAATATGCCAATTCAAAGCGGTTCGCCCGATGTTCTGCGCCGAATGAATCGCCCGTATGATTTGGAACAATATCTGGGAATTGTGAAAAAGTTAAAGGCGGCACGCGCCGACATTCAAATATCATCTGATTTTATTGTTGGGTTCCCCGGTGAAACCGATGATGATTTTGAACAAACATTACAAATTGCCCGAACGGTAAAATATATCAATTCATATTCGTTTAAATATTCACCCCGCCCGCATACCGCGGCGGCAATTATGCCAGACCAGATACCAGAAAATATTAAATCAAAACGGCTGGCAATATTAGATGCCGAATTAAATGAAATTCAACGCGCCTTTAACGAAAGTTGTGTGGGAAAAACCCTGCTCTGTTTATGCGAAGGGGCGGACAAAACCGGTCGCCATTTGGTATATCGCACGCCGTATATGCAACAATGCATTGTGGCGCGCCCCGCAGGCGATGCACCCCAAATGTGCAATATTGAAATCACCGCCGCAAACAAGGCATCGCTGCGTGGAAAAATTATCGACTAAAAACTAATTATCCCGTTTAATGACACATTATATGATGTTCCAACAACATTATCATTAAATATGCCAATTTTTGCATCTGCGCCAACATTGTCTGCAATTGAAAACACCGAAAAACCAATTTCCGCGCCGATACCACGATTACGGGCAATGGCGCGCATTGCATAGTTATAACGAAAACCATCAAATACCACCGCATAGCCCACGTCGCCCCCAATGCCAACATGCGTGTTAAAATCACTGTCGTTCAAAACCGATACAAAATCGGTGTCCGCAAAAACAAACGGTGATATATAAACCCCATTTTCAATTGTAAACCGACGCCCAAATTCAACGGCACCAAACAACGAATACCCGTTTGGATTATGGGTTGTATTCGCGCCATCAAAAACGATACCCGTATCAAACATTGTTAAACCAAATTCACCATATCCGCGAACAAAATAATTCATTGGCAATTTATAAAATGCATCTGCGCCCGCCGCATAATGCATCGCAGAATATTCGTTTATATCATCCATATATTCCAGATATGCAACCCGACCAAACAACCTTATGTTCAAATCACCAAATAAATTTATGCTGATGTTTGGTTCTGCGCCAAACAAATTCATATCACCTGACAGAACCATATATGGCATAAGCCCAATTTGATAATCATCCGCTATGTGCATGAATTCCAGCATTTTATGCGAATGCATGACACGAATTGGTGTTTCCAGTTTTATTGGATTTACACGCACACTGTGCGATAAAACACCCCGCAACGCACCAATTGTTTCTTGGGCATCAACACGTTTTAACAATTTATCATCCGGGGATGTTATACGCAGTTTGTCCAGAAATTGCCCCACCCCATTGTTCAATATGCCCGAATAATTGGTTGCCCGAATGGTATGCACAAAAATATCACCACCCGAACGATATGCTTCAATTGTATGCAATGCGTCAACGCCATTTGACACGACATGCACCACACCATTTCCGGAAACATTTGAAAACAGCAATTCATCACCAACTGGTACGGAATCTGTATATATAAACAAATCATTATTAATTACTAAATTGTTTATATTTTGAATGTCGTCCATACGTAATTTTGCGTTTGACAGTACAAACCTGGTGGCATTCTGTGTTTTAGATGATATATCGTCCCAATCCAAAACATCATTATTGTCCGCAATAGAAACAGAATATCCCACACCTGTATGCATCAGTTCATTTACATCTTGGGGCATATTTATAATCTGGGTTAATGTTGCGTCCATCCCCAGCACAACATTTGCATCAAATGTTCCACGGTTGTGAACGAACAAATCACAGTTATTACATACATTTATCGTGCTGGTGATGATTCCATTATTTATTATATGCAACGATGAATTAACATTCAAAAATTCACCCATATATCCACTATCTGCACCAACGGTGGTATCTGTATTTATTGAAACATTTCCATATATCACATCTGCGAATGCAGATGCCATCGACATATAAATGGCAACAAACAAAAGGATATGTTTTATACGCATCATCATGCCATGATGCTAGCACATAAGAATATAATCCTAAAAGAAAAAAAAGAAAAAACGGGGGCAAAATCCCCCGTTTCACACATACACAACCACAAATTACTTTATTGTACCCCACGCCGCCTTATAACCGCCATCACGAGTCAATATCAAACGGGCATTATTCAATTGTGCCGCGGTCAATCCACGAATAATATACGAACGTTGCAGGCGCCCCGCCTGGTCTATTCTTAATTGTGGCAATTCAATTGCCATTGGCGACATGTCACAGCATGTACTGTCGTTGCACGCACCACATTGATATACATGCGCAGTATATGTTTTGCCCGGGCGCAAATCGATTAAATCAACATTCATTTTCAAACCATCATTGGTTTCTTTGAATTTAATTGTTCCCATTGCCGATTCGCCACCGCGTGAACTGCGGGTAAACATTTTTGCGTGTACATTATCAACATCGGATACACTGTATGTTTGATAGAATATGACTGTTTCATCTATTTGGGGCTGCGATTGTTTGTGTGCTTTGGTTTTTGCATATTGGCAATTAGTATGGTCTTTTTTATTACATTGTGCGGCATGATGGTCATAGTGTTTGTTTGGACACGAACACCCACCAACCAATAATGTGACACCGAAAACGGATGCCAATAAAAACATTGTTTTGCTTTTCATAATTTCTCCTTTTGGTTTTATGAATACAAAAACATTTTACATTAAATCATTTCATATATCGTCAGGTTTGAATTCATAAACCCCAGGAAACAAAGCACATAGCGCGATTTATAAAATTAAAATCGCCAGAATTTTTCTGGCGATTTAGGTTTTGCGATTTTGTTCATATTAGAACATAAATCTTACACCGACATCGGCACCGAAATCATGCATTCCGGAACGAACGTCAACATAGTTATAACGTGCCGCAACATCAACCGCGAAAACATTCCAATCGAATGTCATACCAACGGTACCCATTGCAGACAGACGTGTCTTGTCGGAACTGTCTTTGCCGATAACGTCTGATTTACGTGTGATATCGGAAAATGCCAGACCAACGCCCGCACCAACAAATGGGCGAATCATTTGATAGCCGCCAATTTCCCAATATGAATTCCACATCAACGTTTGTAATTTGCTTTCGATTTTAACATCTTTGATGTCGCCAAAATCTTTGGTGTCTTTGGTCTTGCTGAACAGCGACCATTCGATTTCACTGCGCACTGTATCACAGACCTCTAAACCAGCCGCCAAACGACCACGAAAGTCCAAATCTTCGACTGATTCTTTTTTATCATTGAACGAATAGTTCAAATTATTGTATCCCATACCGAAACGCATACCGATATATGGGTCCAACCCCATCACTGTAAACGCAGGTTCGGAATTTTGACCGGCGAATGCTGGGCATGCCAACACAACGGCCAGTGCTGATACTGCTATTTTTTTCATTTTTTCTCCTTTTTGGTTTTTGTTTTCATGTCTATGTAAATCATGTTATCAAACAAA
>CAMOCR010000026.1 GCA_946611025.1 uncultured Alphaproteobacteria bacterium
AAATGTCATGACTGGTGTTTTGCTGCGTGTGGTGGTTTTGATTTTGAAACCACCAGATTGCAACATATATGCTTCTAATGGTAATTGTGGCATGGTGCCGTCATTTAATTGTGATTTGCTGGGTGCGGCACCGGTTTTTATGTCCATGACAATTCCATCGGTGATTCGGTCGGCACGTGCGCGAACGGTGCGCCCTGCGATTTTCACAGACCCAGAAATTTCGGTGTACGCATCGGGGTGACGCGTTATTTCATCACATATAAACGGCGCGATTTCCATGAATCGTTTGTGCCAGAAATGAAACAGAACACTGTTTTTCCCCAGTGTGTTTTGTGCCGCCGCATCCATGCGTGCAACCAGTGTGTCGGCGGTGTCGTGCGGGGTCGCATGTTCAAACACATCGTGAACCAATGTGCCAAATGTGCGCGCATCGGGCGATGCCCAATAATCGTCCAGAACGCGCAACCGCAACAAATGCCGCACATAGAACGCATATGGATTATGTATCAATAATTCCAGTTCGGTGACATAAATATCACTCCAATCTTTTGGTGGGGTGGGGGCGTTATAGTTTAATGGATGTGGTTTAACATCATCGGCGGCATGTACCGCGGACAATATATCGGTCTGGGCGGTGGTGTCGAAATTTCCACCACGTGCCGCAACGCGTGACAAGAAACGCGATTCCGTGGTTTGAACGCCGCCGGAAATTTTGCTGCGCAGCCAATAAACCGCCGCACCGCACGACAGATTCATAAAGTCCAACGCCATCAATGATACCTTGCGTTCGGGTGATGGCAAACCAATTTGTTGTGAAATTGCGCGTGGCAACCATGCGTTTTCATAGCCGCGTCCGGGGAACATACCATCGTTCAGGCCGGTTAGAATAACAACATCGGCGGTTTGCATACGCGATTCTATGGTACCAAGCACACAAACGTGTGTGTCGGGTGTGGCGGTGGGGCGCAGTGTCACCGATGATAATGCATCGTGGATAAATGCGCGGGCATCGGCAGCCGAAAGTGTGATATCATTTTTTGCCAATGCGTTTGATGTTTCACGAATTGCAATCCACAACGGTAATGCAGATTCATCTGTTTGGCTGAATTCTGGCATCCATGCAATTTCATTTGATTCGACCAAGTACACCAATGTATCAAACAAATTTTTGTCGTGCGATTGATATGCGTCATCGAATTTGTGTGAGCCACTTTCAATCATGTCATCAAACATATTTAATATCGCACGCCCAACAATATGTGCCGTGCCCGATGTCCCACCGGAAAAATCGGCGGCAATATTACGCGCATGCAATGCATCGGCAATACGCTGGTTTCCGGCGGCATCGGGTGTGATTACCAATACCGACTTGTTTTGCGATATCGCGCGTGATGCAATTTCAGCAACGGCGGCGGCCTCGGTGCTTTCGCGGTCACATTCAATCAAATGACAATTTTTTACAGCGGCGGCGTTTTCTGGTCGCGCGGTGTCATTGCCAAACGCGACATTCATAAAATCAATTGTCGCAGACCCGCCAACATCAATTTCAATAATATCGCGTGCCGTGCATCCAATGCGTGACAAGAATTTATATTCTGCATTATATGGATTTGTTGGTAATTCAAAGTCAATATCGCGCCCCGATATTTTTCCCGACAAGATTATACGACCAAACGGCATGTCGGCAACCGCCGCCATTAAATCCGCAGTGGCGGGAACACTGGCGGTGGAACCACATACAATGACCAATTTATATTTGTTTGTTTGTGATTTTATATGGTCAATCCATGCGCGAATATCGGCATTACGCTTTGCCGTTGTTGTGGGTAAACCACGTGTTATTGCATCAATATTGTTCGATAAAATTTGTAATATTTTTGCCTTGTCTTGAAAGTGTGTGGCATATTGTTCACCAACAATGTCTGTCCAGCCAATTTGCGAAACATCCACCCCTTCGTTTTCCAGATAGTCGGTCATTCGTACCAAATCATGTGCAATTGGTAATGCGGTTGAAATGTTTCCAATGTGTTTATCCGCAGATAATAATTTTGCCAACACAATAACGCGTTCGGTATTTGATATGGTATCGGTTGTGTTTGTGTCGTCTGTTTCGTCTTCGACCCCTTCGCCCAGTGCGACCAATTCTGGTAATATTACCGCGCCACCATGTTTTTGCACCAGCATTTGTTCCACACTGCGAATTGCACGGCGACTGGGTAAAAAAATCAGCATGTCTTGCAATGGCACATTTGCAGATGACATAACGTGCCACAGCGCATCTAGCATATGCGCCGGATTGGACGCACAAAAAATATTTTTATTTGATGCCAATGATTTTCCTTAAATTTTCTAGACCGGTTTTCTTTTCCGCAGATGTTTCTAAAATTTCTGGAATCATTGCGCCGTGTTTGGTGTGTTCGATTTTTGCTTGGTTTTCTTCGCGGATGCGCTTGTCGCGTTTGGTGTACACAATTTGATAACTAATCGCGTTTATATCGCAAAATTCCATCAGTTCAAAATCGCTGTCGCGGGGACCAATGCGCGAATCTATTAAAATAAATAAACGTTTTAATGTGCGGCGAGTGGTTAAATATTCTTCTAATCTTTCCAGCCAACGCAATGCATCAGTCTTGGATACACGTGCATATCCATAGCCCGGCAGGTCCACAATCATTATTTTGTCATCAACATTAAACAGGTTTAATGATTGTGTGCGCCCTGGTGTGTTTGATGTACGCGCAACGGGTGCGCCAACAATTGCGTTGATAAGTGATGATTTGCCAACATTACTGCGCCCAACAAATGCGTATTCGGCAAATTGTGTTTTTGGTAATGATTTAACCGTTTCAAATGAACCAACAAATTTAATCATCGGCGCCACCTTTGTTCAGCATGCGTTTATATGCTTCTTTCTTGGAAATGCCGGCGCGTGCCGCCAAATCTGCCGCCGCCGATTTTGTTGAAGTTGCGGCGATGTCATTTACAATATCGGTGATTTCGCTGTTTGTCATTTTATGTTCTGGGGCGGGCGCCACCACAATTACAATTTCACCGCGTGGCGGGTCAATCTTTAATAGGTCCGCCGGATATCCAATAATTGTTTCTTCGTGTAATTTTGTGATTTCACGAACGATTGCAATCTGGCGTTCGGGCATCACGCGCGCAAATTCGGCAATTGTGTCCATAATGCGATTTGGACTTTCGTAATAAATAATTGTGTGGCGAATGCGATTGTCATCGTGCAATTTTTTTGCATCAAAAAACCCACAAAATGTAAATCTGTCGGTTGGAAAGCCCGACAATACCAATGCAGAAATTACAGCCGTGGGGCCGGGGACAACAAAGACTGGAATATTTTCGGCACGGGCGCTACGTACCAGACGAAAACCGGGGTCGCTTATACCCGGCATACCGGCATCACTTACCGCGGCGATGGATGCGCCTGCGCGCAATTTTTCAATTAATTCGGGTACAACATCGCGTTCGTTATGTTCGTGGCATGAAACGCGTTTTGTTTTTATATCAAAATGCGATGCCAATTTTCCAAACACGCGTGTATCTTCGGCGGCAATTAAGTCAACACCACGCAAAACATCAATCGCGCGGGGCGAAAAATCGCCCAGATTTCCAATTGGTGTACCAACAATATAAAGTCCTGATTGCATTTTTAATACCTTTACATTAAAATAATACAGAATTAAATGGATTTTTCAATGTATATAAAAACAATTTTAAGAATTTTTGTTGCGTGCGCTATGCTGGCTGGTTGTGCGGGGCCACGGGGTAAATGGTCGGTTGATGATACAACCGCGGTGACAACACCGGCGGCGATGCAATATGGCACCTATGACGATGAATCACGGCGCATGGCGGTGTTGTTGCCAATGTCGGGCGATGCCGCGGCAACGGGGCGTGCGATTCGTACATCGGTTGAAATGGCGGTGTTGGGTGCCGGGGCGGAAAATTTGGATGTGTCATTTTATGATTCCGCGCGTGGTGGGGACGCCACCCAAGAAGCATTGCAATCATCACCCGATGTTATTGTGGGACCACTGTTTGCAAATGATGTGCGTGCGTTGCGCGATATGAAGTCGGGCGATTTGCCGGTGTTGTCATTTACATCGGATGCAAATGCACTGGGCAATGGCGCAATGACGGTGGCACTGATGCCAACAAACGGGGTAGAGGCAATTGTTCGTGAAATGGTTGCGGACAAGGTTAATAAATTTATTGTCATTGCCCCCGATACAGAATCTGGACATCTGTTGGCGGGTGTGGCAAATGTTGCCGCCGAAATGTATAACACGCCATTGGTTGGGGCGTTTTTCTATACCGAACGCAACCCCGATTCAATCAAGGCGACAACCATTCGTGCATCAATGAATGCGGCGCGCAGCGCGGCACACACGCGGGCGCGTGAAATTTTGTCGGACATTTTAACAACCGAACAATTAAATGTAATTGAACGTTCGTCGGTTATACGGCAATTGGATAAATTATCGAAAAATGATGTGCTGGGCGATTTGCCGTATGATGCGGTGCTGTTCTTGGGAACAGGCGAAGATACAAAATCGGTTGCATCGTTCATGCGTTATTATGGCGTGGGTGCAAATGATGCACGATTCTATGGCACGGCAATGTGGGATGGTGCCGATATTGCCAGTGATATAACCATGTCGGGTGCAAAATATGTATCGTTGCCAGATACAAATGCGGAATTTGTTGCGGCATATGAACGCGTTGCAGGGGTAAAGCCAAATCGTTTGGCATCGTTCGGCTATGATGCGGCAAACATGGCAATTGGAATGTTGTATGCGGGTAAATCACATGCGGCGTATCTGTTGGATCCATCGGGGTATATTGGTGGTGATGGTATTATGCGCCTGCGCCCAGATGGTACCAGTGAACGCGCATTACGCATTATGCAATTAGACGGTTCTGGTGAAGTCAAAGTTGTAAAAGAAGCCGCGACTGATTTTATGACACCACTGTATAATATCGAACAGCGCCACATATCGCCAATTGGTGAAATGCAATTGCAAACCCGTGGTGTGAATGCAATGAATTATATTACTGTGCCGGAACGTCTGCGCGGGAAATATAAATCAAAAACATATGGCGCAAATATGACATTGTCATCAAATGCACAATTGGTTGATGTTGTGTCGGTTGTTCCCGAAGATACAAGTGACGCGGTCGTGTTGCAAAATTATAAACCGGTAAAATTAGCACCGGTGAAACAAACACTGATTGACAGTATTGAAGTAGAAGAATAAAAAACACCGGCATCCGTCTTCGCTGCGCTACGCCGAGACAAGATTGCCGGTGTTTTTTTGCTTTTTATTTCCCCAAACAGAGTTGTGAAAACGTGGCGTCCATAACGTCGGCTGCGGTAATTGTTCCAAGAATTTTACCAATTGCATCCGCCGCCGCGCGAACATGTTCGGCTATTAAATCAAAGTTTTCGCCACGAATATTTGTTGCCGATTTTAATTCATCGCGTGCGCTTTCCAACAATGTTTTTGTGCGTGCGTTGATAACCAGCATGTTTTCCGCACCATCGGTCAATTTATGTAATTGTGTGCGAATTGCACCCAATAATTCATCCAGCCCATCGCCCGTTTTTGCCGAAACATAAATCGCATTTTTGTTTGATTTATCTTTAATTAAATCTGATTTATTTATAACGATAATTTCATTATTTGAACTTTGAACTTTTAACTTTGAACTCTGTTCTGCGTATACACGCAGAACCATGTCCGCGTTTTCAATTTCGTTTTTCGTTTTTTCGATTCCGATTTGTTCGATTTTGTCATCGGTGCTGTCGCGCAGACCCGCCGTGTCTGCAATGTTCACCATGTATCCATCAATGTCTAAATTGGCGGACACAACATCGCGTGTTGTTCCGGGTATACTTGATACAATTGCGCGGTTGGAACCCAATATTGCATTAAACAGTGATGATTTACCAACATTTGGTTCACCAACCAATGCGATATTAAAACCGCTGCGAATGGCACGCGCCGCCGCATAGCGCGATAATGCATTTTCAATTTCGCCATGTAATTTTTTGATTTTTTCGCGCACGGTTTTACCAATGTTTTGTGGCAAATCGTCGGCGTCATAATCTAAAATTGCCGCGCTGTATGCAGCAATCTCTATCATATCACGACGCCATGCGTCATATATTTTGCTGTCACGCCCCATCATCGATGATAGTGCCGATTTACGCTGAACATCGGTTTCGGCGTCCAGCAGTGCCGCCAGTCCATCAATATCCGCCAAGTCCATTTTATTGTTATAAAACGCGCGTCTTGAAAATTCGCCCGGGGTCGCCATACGCATATTATGACCAGACAAGAATTCAAATATTTTTTCAATAACCGCCGGTGCGCCGTGCGATGCAATTTCAATAACATCGGTTCCAGTGAACGATTGCGGCGCGGCAAAGTATGTAATAATGCATTGGTCAATCATTTCGCCCGCATCATCGCGCAGGTTCACAAAATACGCATGGCGGGGTGTAATGCCAAATTTACCAATAATGCGTTCGGCAAAGTCCGCCAGATTTTCGCCCGATATGCGAATAACCGCAACCCCCGATTTTCCATGTCCACTGGATAAAGCAAAAATTGTATCGTTATTCATCTTACTTGTTCCCGCTTATTTGTTTCAGTGCGATTGGGACCAGTTGTGCAACATCTGCGCCCGGGTTTTCGGCGACCAATTTTTGCGCCATGTCGATAATGTCCAGACGGCGATAGCCCAGGGCTTCCAATGCCGCCAATAAATCGGGCAGGGCGCCCGCCGCACCAGAATCCGCCGCGCCACCAAAGTCAAATGATGCACCGCCGATTTTATTCTTTAATTCAACAATGATTTTTTCTGCAACCTTTTTACCAACGCCTGGGGCGGTTGCGATTGTCTTGGCATCGCCGGTTGCGATTGCCGACATTAATGTGTCGGTCTTTATCGTGCCCATTATCGCCAGTGCAACCTTGGGGCCAACGCCGGAAACGGTTGTTAATTGGTTGAAAAGGTTCTGGGCGGCAATTGTGGAAAAGCCGAACAGGCGTATGGAATCTTCGCGCACAATCGTTTCAATCCACAATGCCACGGTGGACTTTAATGTCAGGTATTCCGGGGTATAAACCTTGTACCCGACATCGTGCACCAACAAGATTACGAACCCATCGCCAATATAATCAACAATGCCTTGCAATTTTCCAATCATTTGTTATCCTTTTGGGGTAATTCTAAACCAATAAAAGCAAAAGGTCAAATATGAGTGGGCACAGTAAATGGCATAATATTCAGCACAAAAAGGGGCTGGTTGATGCGGCGCGGTCTGGTTTATTCACAAAACTGGCGCGTGAAATAACAATGTCGGCAAAGTTGGGCGACCCAAATCCGGATAATAATCCGCGGTTGCGCCTGGCGATTTTACAGGCACGTAAAAACTCTATGCCGAACGATAATATCAAACGCGCAATTGACAAGGCATCTGGCGCGAACACCGAAAACTATGTTGCGGTGCGGTACGAAGGATATGGCCCCGGCGCCGTTCCTGTTATTGTAGAGGCATTGACCGACAATCCACGCCGTACTGTTCCCGAAGTGCGCAATATCTTTGCCAAGAACGGTGGCAACATGGGCGAAGAGGGTTCTGTTGTGTTTATGTTCACACGCGCAGGGCAAATTATGTATCCGGCAAGTGTCGGCAAAACCGAAGACGAAATGATGGAAATCGTTATGGATGCAGGTGCAGATAATTTGGAAACCAGTGAAGAAGGTTTCATTATCACAACAAAACCAGACGATTTTATGACCGTGCAAAAGGCGTTGGCAGATGCGCTGGGTGAACCAGAAAACGCGGAACTGACATGGATTCCAAATATGCCAATGGACTTGGATGATGAGGCATATGCCAAGGTGGAAAAATTGGTCGATGCGTTAAACGACAACGATGATGTCCAAAAGGTTTTCACCGCCGCGAATTAAAAAAAACGCCCCGCGGGGCGTTTTTAATTTAGGACAAATGTTGGACGATATTACAAAATTTGAACAGCCATATTTTGCAACGCCGCAATATTTATCGAACAGGGCAGCGGGCGTTGCCGCAGAATTGCGCGTTCCGCAATTATGTATTGTTGGTGGTGCGGTGCGTGATTGTGTGCTGGCGCAGATAACGGGGCATGTTGCGGTGCCCAAGGATTTAGATATTATTTTGCCAATGCCGCCGGAATTATATAAAAACCCGAACATAGTTGCGGCAAGAAAAAATTCGCTGGGGGGATATAAAATAAAAACAAAAAACTTTGGTGTGGTTGATGTGTTCCAACAATATACCGAAACGCCAGAATATATAATAACAGATTTTTTTGATTTTAATTGCAACAGTTTGTTTTATCGTATGCGCGACAATGCAATTATAACATCTGTATTTTTTCATGAATTCTTGGAATCAAAAACAATTCGGCCGCAACGTGTGCTGTATACACAAAATGCGGTGATTGGGCAATATGGAATTCCACAAACTGTTATGCGCGCATTAAAGTTTCAGATAAAGTTTGCGGAAAACTTTGACATTAAAACAAAGTTAAGTTCTGATATTTTGTATATGATTTATAATATGACCCAAACAGATGAACAGGCGATGATGGAATATATGTCAACGCATGTATCTGATGACAGTGTGCAAAAAATGATATTAAAAAATTATCAAAACATCAGGAAATAAGCCGTTGCAACGCCGACATGTTGCTGTGCGCCAATGCGATTGCGATTGCGTCTGCCTCGTCCGGGGTTTTGGGATGCGCCGCGGGCAACAATATTTTCACCATTTTATCAATTGCACTTTTGTCTGCATGACCCGCACCGGTAAGTGCCTTTTTAATCTTGTTCGGTTCGTATTCATAAACCGGAATATCGCGCGTTGAAATCGCAACAATTGCCGCTGCGCGTGCATGTCCCAGAATAAGTGTTGTTTTTGGGTTCATGTTTACGAATGTGATTTCAATACTGCATTCGTCTGGGTTAAATGTGTCAACCAGTTTTGTGACTTCACGAAAAATAATTG
>CAMOCR010000027.1 GCA_946611025.1 uncultured Alphaproteobacteria bacterium
GCTCACCATGAAAAAGAGCTTTGCGGTTTCCAATATCGGTAATATCAACACCAACCGATTGTGCCAAGATTAACGCATCATACAATTCATCCAACACCGTTTCATATGGGTCAAAGAACCCTTCGGCCTTTTGCTTAAACATTTTAACACGTTTTGGACCCGTGCAATTATTCCCGCGTGAATCACAACCCGCATAGTCAAACGCGTCTTTCATTGTCGCCTTTAATGTTTTTAATTGTACTTCGGCATTTTCAATCGCCGACATAATTTGACCGGTAATTTGTTCACGCGCCAAAACATCCGCGGAAACGCCCCGCTCTGCTGCGGCAATTTGTGCATTGCTTAAATCATTATTTGATGTTTGCGCAACCGATGCCGATTCACGCGCGGTTGTCGCCTCTGCAATGGCATTGGCCGTCATTTGTTTTTGTTCCGCCAATGCACTTTGCAATTGTGCAACGGTTTCGGCATTTTGTGCCGCCATTTGCGCCTGCATCTGTTGCATTTGTTGTTGCATCTGGGCCATTTGCTGGGCGCTTTGTTGTGCCGCCGCATTTGCCGCCGCGGTCTGGGCCGCCGCCGCACTGGCGTTCGCCTTGGCCGTGGACGATGCCACCAATTGTGCAGAAATATATTGCACCAAATCATCGCCATATTGTTTGCATTGCGCGCTAGATTGTACACAGCCCGATACAATACTGGACGTCACCATTAAATCGGTACAACCACCGTTGGCACATTTTGGTTGTGCACAGCGCATGACAACAGCATTACAATTTCCAAAATCCGCGGTTGCGTTTGTACCGCCGCCACCCACGGTGCGTGAATTCATGGCGGCATTCCAACGATTATTATTTGTCGCGCCCGATTCCCCATTATATGCGGTTAAATTACTGCCGGCGGTTGAAGACACAACGGCATTTGCCACGCCAAATGGCGCGATACACAGCAATACACTTAAAAAACGGATAAGTGTTTTCATATTCTCTCTTGTGCCTAATTTTATCATAAAAAAGCACCGCGGGCAAGGACAAGATTTCAAAAACGCACGATTATAATATATGGCGTTTGTTGTTTGCGTCTGGTGCGCTAACCACACCTTCGGCCTCCATCCGTTCGACCAAGGTTGCCGCCTTGTTATATCCAATTTGCAAACGGCGTTGCAGATATGAAATCGTTGGTTTTTTATCACGGCGAACAATTTCAACCGCCTGGGCATATAAATCATCGCCCTTGGCTGCGCCACTGGACGCCGCACCGCCCGACATATCACCCCCATCGACCACAACATCATCACCATCGGTGACGCCCGCGGCATATTCGGGTTCGCCCTGAGACCGCAAGAAATCGCCCACGCGTGTCATTTCTTCGTCTGCGATAAATGCGCCATGGATACGCACTGGGACCTTGCCGGCCTCGCTGAATAACATATCACCGCACGACAATAACTGTTCGGCACCCTTTTCGCCCAATGTCGTCATAGAATCAATAACGCTGCGCGCCTGGAACGAAACACGGGTTGGGAAATTCGCCTTGATAACACCGGTAATTGTCGTGGCATCTGGACGCTGGGTCGCCATGACCAGATGGATACCCGCCGCACGTGCCTTTTGTGCGATGCGTTGGACACAGGCTTCGACCTCTTTACGGGCCAACGACATCAAATCGGCGACTTCATCGATAATAATTACGATGTATGGCATATCGCTTAAATCAACCTCTTGCGTTTCGAACAATAATTCGCCCGTCTCTTCATCGGTACCAACGGCAACCTGGCGCGTCAGTTTTTCGCCCGCCGCACGTTTTGCCGCCGCCATTTCATTATAACTTTCGATATTACGCGCATTTAACACCTGAAGTTGTTTATAGCGTTCTTCCATTTCACGCACCGCCCATTTTAGCGCATTTACCGCCGCCGCCGCATCCAGTTTCACAATTGGTGTTATCAAGTGCGGAATATCATCCCAGAAACCAAAGTCAACACCCTTTGGGTCAATGATAACCAATTTACATTTGTCGGGTGTAAAGTGATACACAATTGACATAATAATAGATTGCACAAATACAGATTTACCCGAACCAGTGCGCCCTGCAATCAACATGTGTGGCATTTTTGCCAAATCAAAATACATTGGGTTTCCGCCAATATCAACACCCAACGCCAGTGGGATTTTATATTTCGATTCCACAAACGCATCGTTCGCGACCAGCCCACCAAACCGCACCATTTCGCGTTTCAAATTCACCATTTCAACACCAATCAATTGCGTTGCCGGAATGTGTGCGATACGAATACTTTCGGTTGCCATTGCACGCGTCATATCACGCGCCGTTTTATTTACATCAACCATACGCGTACCGTCTTTGGGCATAAATTCATACAGTGTGACAATTGGCCCCGGTCTTATGCCGGTCACATGACCAATTACACCATATTCTGCAAAGTGCGTTTCCATTGCCACCGCGTTGCGTTTTAATTCTGGTGTCACAACGTTTTTACCAAAATCAGACCGTTTCAAAAATGCCGGATCTGGTAATTCATATTCATCGGTACTGCGCCGCGATACGCTGCGCTTTTTCGCACTGCGCGATTTACGTTTTGGCGCCTCTTCTTCTGCTTCTTCGGTTTCTTCTTCTTCGGTTTCTTCTTCATCTTCTTCGTCTTCGGCGTATTCTTCATCGTCTGCTTCTGCGGGCTGAACCAAATGGAACAGTGTCAACACCCAACGCAACCCACGCCACAGCGTCATCAATATCGATTGAACATGCGACCATTTAATATGCAACAGCATTGCCGCCATTACAAAAAACACACCAATAAATATAAAGCCAAAAATCACGCCCCACGCACCAACAAGCGATGCAATATCATTTGCCACAATTGCCCCCGCAAAGCCCCCATATGTCGCACTGGGCGCGATAACACCAAACCCCGCCGCACCGGCACACGTGGCAATAAAGCCGCGCAAAATATTATATTCGGGTGCAAAATCTGCATCCCAATTCAATGCCAACGACACGCCCCAGCGCATCATACACAACACCAAAAACAATGTTGGCACAAACCCAATCATATAACGCATGAACCCAACGACATTGCCCATAAACGATTGGTTGCCAAATGTCGATGCACACGCAAAACCATCCAGATATGAATTATGAAACACCAACGCCAATAATGCCCACACCCCCACCAGCAATATTGCCGCACCACAAATACGTTTTACCAGCGCACGAATTGCGCCCGACACACTGTCCGGTAAAAATTTAGATTCTGTCTTCATGCCATGCATTTTATCATAAAATTCACAAAAATAAAACCGCCAATTTGGCGGTAATTTTATTTGCGTTTGAACGCCCAATATTTTATCAGGTCGGCGGCAACCATACCAATGAACGCGCCCAAGATTACATCGGTTGGCCAATGTGCGCCATATGCCACGCGCGATGCACCAACAATAATCGCCAATGTCCATGTCACCGGTTTCCATTTTGGCGCCAACATTCCAACCATAACCAGACCTGCAAATGTTGCCGCACTGTGTCCAGATGGCATCGAATTAAATGCCCATTCAAATGTAAATGGACGAAAACCAGTGACACCCAATGCTTCGAAAAATACCGGACGAAAACGACCGATTAAAAACTTGATTATCTTGGCAACAATACCCGCCGATAACACAGATGAAAAAATCAAAAATGCATAGTTCGTACGAACCTTGGCCATAAAGTCGCGGGCAAGCACAATCAAACTAAAGTGATTTTTTGCATTTTTATATTTTATACCTGATTCAACGGTCTTTTTTATAAAAACGACCAACAACAAAATTCCGGTTAAAATTAACCAAACAACCGCATCAAACACATGGTCAAACACACGCCAAATTGGCGCATCCAGATACCGCATTATTATATACAATGGTTTATCAAACCACACCATCCCCAGTGCAACAACCACGGCGGTTATTACCGCCCCCCATGCCAACCATTTTGTCCGTAATTTATTATCTGGTGTTAAAAACATGAAATACCTTTTTGATACAATTATTCCATAATCAAACGATTATATATTTTTTTGTCGGTCAAAATTTGTGCCGCCACCGCCGCAGACAATGTGTCTTCATCGGCGCCACTGGTAATTTTTGGGCAACCACGACGAATATCGGCGGCATCAACATCGGTGCGCTTGTTAAAATCTTGGGCATTAAAACTGTCATTTATAACATTCAAGAAAAATGCATTTTGTTGTTGCGCGGAACGAATATTCGACAGACACAC
The DNA here is from genome assembly GCA_946611025.1 of uncultured Alphaproteobacteria bacterium. GTDB lineage: Bacteria > Pseudomonadota > Alphaproteobacteria > Rs-D84 > Rs-D84 > Enterousia. The sequence continues at coordinate 4,279 of CAMOCR010000027.1, forward strand.
AATCGGGAAAACACCACGTCCGTCAATTTCACGCCCCGAACCCGTCTTGACCGATTTGTTCATCAATTCCAACGCGCCACCATTTTCCAAATCAATCTTGGTTGCAATACGCGCCAGCCCCGCCGTTGGTGTACCAACCAACACACCGCGCTCGTTTTCATAGAATGCCGCCGCAATCGCTTCGGCGGTGCCACGTGTCATGTCCGACATCAATACAACAACGGGTGCATTTGTCACCGCATCTGAGCCGGGGACAACTTCGACTTCTTCGTATGCGGTTTGTGCAATACGCATAATCGGTTCGCGCCCGATGAACAATCCCGCCAACTTGGCCGCCGCACGTTCATCATCGCCATTTGCAGAACGCAAATCTAACACCACCCCATCCAGATTTGGATAACGCGCCAAGGCCTCATTCACAATGGCGACCGCACCATTTGATATATTATGAATAACAATTTCTAATATATTTGTATCTGCCGATGCACGATGAACAATATCTGCATCCGCCAAGACAATTGTCGCACGGCGCAACACAACATCGCGATTGCCAGATGGCGTTATCAGTTTCATTTTAACCGTTCCAGAATTAAACCCATCCATCGCAGATTCTAATTCCAAATCACCCATTTGCGAAACCGGCACACCGTTTATTGCAGAAATCAAATCACCAACACGCACACCGGCGGCATCGGCGGTCGACCCCTTAAACACGCCATGCACGCGAAAGTTTCCACGCGCATCACGCACCCCGTTTATACCCACACTGGTAAGTATCCGTCCATCTTCGGTAATTTCGGCGGCACGCGAAAACACATAGCGACCGCGTTCATCAACACCACGCATCAAACCATCAACCGCCAATTTGTATAATTCACTTTCACTGACCCCGCGCAATGATGGGTCCAACGCACGCAATTTCAAAATCAACGCCGTTGTAATTTCACCAAAACCGTTCCAATCACGTGCCGCGGGGCGTGTATAGTTTCCAACAATATCATCACCCCAAACCAAAACCACGCGTTCGTCTGTCGCCGCAATATGTGCATTTTTGTTCAGGTTTTCCAGCCCTTCAATTGCGACATTTATGCTTTTGCCACCCCATTTTACCGAATCCAATTTTTCATAAATATCGGCAAACGTTTTCGACATTTCAAAAACCGGCAATCCATCTTGAATTGGTTCGTCTTCAAAAAACAAACTGTCACAAAAAGCGGGGGCTGACAATGACAAACCCAAACAAACCATCAAAGCCCCAAATAAATTTTGAACTTTGAACATTGCACTTTGAACTTTCATTGTCGCCCCCCTGTCCTTTTATGGTTTTATAAATATTAGTATTTTGTTTCACGCAAATTAAAGTGATACAAAATAACATTAGAAATATAAATACTGGTCGCGGTACCCATAACAATTGAAAACGTCATTGCGATTGAAAATTCACGCAACATTTGATTTCCAAAGATATAAATACCAATCAACGCCAATATGGTTGAAATACTGGTCATCAATGTACGCGACAGCATTTCATTTACCGACAAATCAATCAGGTCGTCAATTGGCATCTTGTGGTACTTTTTAATATTTTCATCAATACGGTCATAGTTCACAACCTTATCGTTTATTGAATACCCAACCCCCATCAAGATAACCGCAATTGCCGTCTGGTTAAATTCCAGCCCCATTATTGAAAAGAACCCGAACATCAAAACAAAGTCCAACAATAATGAAACAAAAGAACCAACCGCATAACCACCGCGATAACGAATCCAGATATAAACCGACATCAAGATAAATGAAACCAAAATCGCCCAGATACCACCACGAACCAATTCACCACCGATTTTTGGTCCAACAATTTGCACCTGGTCATACTTTACATTTTCACCCAAAATGCTTTTGATTTCACCGACACGTTCGTTTTGCATGGCATCTGTCGCGCCCTTGGGCAAACCAACACGCACCAAAACCGAACCACCGTCAATAGACTGTAATTCTGGGCTAAACGCCGCCAATTCGGCGCGCATTTTATCGACCGTGTATTCGGCGTTGATGGGCGTCACCTCCATCGAAATACCACCAGCAAAGTCGATGCCATAATTTAACCCCTTGAAACACAATGCCAAAATTGACAACACAACCAATATACTGGAAACCCAGTATGACAATTTACGATATTTCATAAAATGCAGTTTCATATCTTTCCCCTTTGCATTTATTATTTTGTTCTTACATAACCAATTTTTTTGTTTTTGCCGCCCATATACCAATCAATCAAGACCTTGGACAACAACATACATGTGAACAGTGTCGTCAACACACCAATCGACAGTGTGACCGCAAACCCACGAATTGGACCCGCACCAAACTGGAACAGAATCAACGCACAAATAAGGTTCGTCAATTCACCGTCCAAAACCGCCTTGTTTGAACGATGGAAACCAACATCGACCGCGCGCAATGTTGGAACACCCGCGCGCACTTCGTCACGAATGCGTTCAAATGGCAAGATGTTCGCGTCAACCGCCATACCCAATGTCAACACGATACCGGCAATACCGGGCAATGTCATCGTTGCACCAAACAGTGCCGACATACCCACAATCATTGCCAGGTTTACCAACAATACCACGTCTGCAATTATACCAAAAGAATGATACACCAATAACATAAACAACATGATGAACAATACACCAACCGCCGCACCTGTTGTCCCAGATGCAATTGTATCTGCACCCAATCCCGCACCAACGGTGCGTTCTTCGATAACGGTCAATGGTGCCGGCAATGCCCCCGAACGCAACAACACGGCTAAATCTTTTGCACCTTGCAACGTGAACCCGCCGGAAATTTGACCACGACCACCCGGAATTGGTTCACGGATATTTGGTGCCGACAAAACCTTGCCGTCCAAGACAATTGCGAAACGTTCGTTCACATGTTCGGTTGTCAATCGCGCAAATTTACGCGCACCGGCGGCATCAAACACCGTCGTCACAACCGGCATATTGTTCTGGTCAAAGTCCGCCTGGGAATCTTTCAAACTTTCACCCGAAACTTCTACACGGGAATAGACCGGCACAATTTGTCCCGGAATATCCATATATGGTAAAAATTCGGTTCCACTGGGCGCACGACCAGATGCCAATTGTTCTGGCGACACATTTTCGTTCACCAAATGAAATGTCATTTTTGCCGTCTGGCCAATCAAGTCTTTAATATGTTCCGGATTATCAACCCCCGGCAATTGCACCAAGATGTATTTGCCACCCTGGGATTGAATAGATGGTTCCTTGGTCCCCAATGCATCAATACGACGACGCACAATTTCAATGCTGCGCGCCAATGCGTCTTGAACCATTTCTTCTTTCTGTTTTTGTGAATATGACAATTTCACAACATCGCCCGATGATTCAATATCAACGGTCGTACCTAAAACGCTGCGTAGACGACCCTTGGCCTTGGATACTTCGTCTGCTTCGCGCACAGAAAACGATACCACGCCATCTGCATTGCGCAGGTTTGCAAAACGAATAACCCCCTTGTTTCGGTCAATCAACGCGCTGCGCACTTCGTCATATAACTGGTTCGCTTTATCGCGGAACATTGTGTCGGTGTCAACCTCTAACAACAACTGGGCACCACCTTTCAAATCCAGTCCCAATGGCACCGGTTTAATCCATTTTGGAAAATATGATGATGCGCCCGGCATGAACGATGGCACCGCCAGCAACACACCAAACACCGCAACAAAAACTATCGCTAACTTTTTCAACATCACTTGCACCCCTTACTTTTCAACACCTGCTATTGCGTTCTTGTTCACTTCGACAACAACGCCCTTGGCAATTTCAACATCAACGGTTTTATCGCCAATCTTTTTGATTGTGCCATAGATACCCGCCGCCATAACACGATTGCCAACCGCCAACGAATCCAACATTTTTTGATATTCTGCCATGCGCCGTTTGTTTGGTCGCACAATAAGTAAATATATAATTCCAATCACAACAACACAATACAGCACCATTCCCCATGCATTCCCCGTCTGTGCCGCGTTGTTCACACTGTCAATGGTCACTTGTTCCATCGCTTTTTCTCCTTGTCTTTATTATTTATGGTGTCCAGAATAGTAAAAAATCCCCCAAGTGTAAAGCATAAAAAGCGCCGACACCCATCCCCAATTTATATACGTTCAAACCACCCATCGATTTCGGTCAATGGTATAAATTTATACACCGGCCGCCCATGATTGCATTCGCCCCCACGGGTTGTATTTTCAATATTGCGCAACAGCGCATCCATCTGTGCCATGTCCAGTTTTTGTCCGGCACGCACGCTGTGATGACATGCATAGTTCGCCAATTTCAAATGCAGTTTTTCGTTCAGCCCTGCCGAATGACCGTTGGCGCGCACTTCGTCTGCAATATCGTGCAGCACCGCCCCCCAATCCATATCCCAATCCGCCGGCTTTTCAAAAATCGCCACGGCATCATCGCCGAATTCACCAATTTGCAGACCAGAATCTTTCAATTCATCGGCAATTGTCATAATGCCCGCAACATCTTCGGCACGTAATTTTACAACAATTGGGGTCAACAATGGTTGGGTTTTAATCGCATGACGCCGCAATTTTTCATATGTGATGCGTTCATGGGCGGCATGTTGGTCAACAATCACCAGATTTTCCCCCGCCCATGCCAAGATATATTTTTTACCAATTTGCCCGATTACACGCCCCAATGGAAATTCATCGGATG
>CAMOCR010000028.1 GCA_946611025.1 uncultured Alphaproteobacteria bacterium
GGCATTTTTTTGATTTTGAATAGTCCAGTATTTTAACCAATGGTGCAAAAGCGCGCGCGGTAAAAACACAGTTTGGTGAATTTGCCGGCATTTGTTTAATAAAATCTTCGACACGGCCATGGTAAATTGTTAAATTGTCCAGACCCAATTCGTCTTTGACGGCGGATAAAAACGAAACCTTTTTGCCAATCGATTCGATGCATGTGACATGCCAACCCAAAATTGCCAGAACGACACCAGGGAACCCCGCCCCACTGCCCAGATCAATTATATTGACGTCATGTGGTAAAACATCTGCCAATTGTGCCGAATCGGCAAAGTGACGCGTTTCGATGTCGCCCAGTGTGCTGGGGGCGACCAAATTCATGCGCGTGGACCATTCGCGCAACATTTCGGCATATCGATTAAATTTAACTTTATTATTCATGAACAATATTGTACCATAATATTTATGAAAAAGACAGAAACTTTATTTATTGGTGGCATTTTGGTTGCATCTATTGCAATCATTGGTGCTGGAATTTGGAACTCACACATGTTGACTGCGGGTCAACCAAATGTTGTTGGCGAATCAAAATACGGTAATTTTTTGGCGGCACAACATGCGATTTACATCAATGATTTTGATGCGGCGTCTGCGTACGCAAAAGATTTAGATGTGGATGTTGGTGCGGTTGTTAAAAATACCAAGGTGATGGCTGATTTTTTAAGTGGCACCCTGCCCGATGATGCGGCAGATTTAGCCAAGGAATCTGGAACACCGGCGCGTTTAATTTATGATGCATATTTGGTGAACGCGGGCGATTGGCAAAAATTATATTCGCGTCATAAAAACGATAATTCGGCATTGGTTGCACCACTGCGTATATGGGCAACGGTTGCGATTAATCATCGAACAGAGGCGATAAAGTTTGTTGAATCATTACAGACAAATGAATCGTGGAAATCATTTGTTCGTGGTCAAATATATGCCGAAACCGGAAATGTCGAAAAGGCATCTGCGGAATTTGCCCGTGTGCGCACCGATTTTATGAACATAAACGATTATATGTACATAATGTCGTTTTATAATCACAATGGTTTGACCGAATTAGCAGATGCGTTGCATGATGAATTTACATCGCGACCAGGTGGTCTGTTTATGGCAGATTTCCGCGACTTTCCCGATTGGTCGCATTATGCGGGTACAAAAAATGTTTTGGCGTTCAGTTTAATTCAAAATGTTTCGCATACCCAGGTTATGATGTATTCAGACTTGTCGATATTGTTGTTGCGGTTTGCACAAATTATAACACCTGAAAACACCGACGACGATGCAATAAATTATTACATTGGTCAGTATTTCTTTAATAACCATGGTGACTATGATTCATATTTTTCACGCATAGATGAACAGAGTCCTTTTTATCTGTTTGCGGCATTACGACAAAGCGAGGCAACCGGTGATATAAAACAATTGCGGCGCGTGTTGCGTGCGCACCCATTGTTTGTGCCGGCGATGAATAAAATAATTGCATATTATATTGCAAACGGTGACCGGCGGTCAGCGTTGCGAATTGTAAATCGTGCAATGAAAAATGAATCTTTGTCGGACACATCGCATGCCTTTTTATTAAAGAGCAGGGCACAGGTTTATTTTGCATTTGATGACTTTGATAATGCGTTGGCGGATATTCATGCGGCATCTGATGTTTTATCGGTTGATGGTGAAATTATCGCATTACAGGCAAAAATATGGGCGGCACAAAATCGCGAATTGGATACAGCATATGAATATGCAATCAGTTTAGTAAAACGCAATGCGTCCGATGTCTTTGCGTGGGATGTTTTGGGTCGTGTTGTTGCCGCGCGCGAAGGGGTTGATGCGGCATTGGAACTGATATCGCGCGTGGGCGAAGTGGCGCGTGAATGTTCATCGTTGTTTGAAAATCTGGGTGATTTATATGCGGCGACGGGCGATATTGATTTGGCGCGTGACGCATATATGCGGGCGATTGATTTATCAAGTGATGGATTGGTTGTTGTCCCGAAAATTGAAAGAAAAATAAGGAAATTAAAATGATGGTTGGAATAATTGGCGCTGGTGCGTGGGGAACGGCACTGGGGGTGATTGCTGCGCGTGGTGGCGCGGATGTTGTTATGTGGTCATATGACGGTTTGTACAAAGAATTTGACGGTGTTGAAAAACCCGACAATTTACAGATAACACAGAATATGGCAGATATGGCGAAAATGGATGCATGGCTGATTGTGACACCGGCGGCATTTTTCCGCGAAACAATGAAAAAAGCGCGCGAATTTTATGCGGGTCAGCCCATTATTATTTGCACCAAGGGGGCAGAACCCGAAACATGTGCATTAATGACAGAGGTTTTACAAGACGCATTGCCCGAATGTGATGATTTTGGTGTGCTGTCGGGGCCCCAGTTTGCCGCCGAAGTGGCGCGTGGTGTTCCAACCGGTTCAACATTGGCGGCGCATCCGCGGGCGCGTGCGGCGGGACATGAAATTTTGAATAAATTATATTTGCACGACAGCGATGATATTGTCGGCACCGAATATTGTGGTGTTGGTAAAAACGCGGTCGCATTGATTTGTGGCTATAATTTCGTGGCGGCGGCGGGCGAAAACGAACGCGCAATGATATTTACGCGCGCATGGAACGAAATTGTCGATATGGGCGTGGCACTGGGCGCACGTGCAGAAACATTTCTTGATTTGTGTGGGGTGGGGGACTTGTTTTTGTCGGCGACATCGCCAACCAGCCGTAATTTTTCGGGCGGCATGGCGATTGCGCGTGGCGAAGAAATGGTCGGCACCGTCGAAGGGGTTTCGGCATTGCGTGGTTTGATTTCCCGCGCCAAAAAAATAGGCGTAAAAACACCAGTATTAAAAGATATGTGTGAAAAAATGGGATTATAAAAAAACGCCGGCGATTGCCGGTGTTTTTATTGGTTTTTTCTTTTCCTGAATTCGTCCAGTGATACAACGCGTTTGTCGTCTGGAACCGTGCCGGGTTTTTCGTCCAACGGTAATTCCATATCATTATCCGCTGCCGCCGGTGCCGATTTATGATGAAACGACAACATGAAATCGGTTGATGGATCCTTGAATTCAACCAATGCCGAAAACGGCACACGAATAAAGAACGGGCGGCCATCAAATGTCAATTGCACCCCAAATTCGCGGTCAGACACATTCAGGTTATTATACGAATATTGCAACACAATTGTCATAACATCGGGGTACCGCATACGCAAAAAGTCCGGCAACACAACCCCCGGATCACGCGTTTTGAATGTGATAAAGAAATGTGTCCCGTCGCCAAGGCCGTTGACCTGGGCAAAGACCAGCGCATCTTTGACAACCGATTTTAATGCGTTATCCAGTAATTCTTGATAATTTATTTTCGCCATGTTTATTCCTGTTCACCAATCAGTATATTATTTATTTCACCATCCCTGCAAGCAACAAATGTCGCATTCGGTACATCGGCAAAAGATGCCATGTCAATACCGGTGGCAAAAACCTGGGCATCGGCGGCCCCCAGTTCGCGAAACAGTTTTTGCCGTGCCGTATCGTCCAGATGGGCGACGGCTTCGTCCAGCAAGATAATTGGTTTGCGCCGTGTTCGTGCGTGCAGCAATTTGGCGTGTGCCAATATCAGTTCCAGTAATGTTGTTTTTTGCTGACCGGTGCTGGTCAAATGTGCCGGCAGATTCAGTTGTTTATTAAACACACCAAAATCTGATTTATGCACCCCATCAACCGTCATTTTATCGGCGACAATTTCACGTGCGCCCGATAAATATTCGCGATATGCACGTTCGGTATCGCCCGCCGTGCGTCCGTCAATCAGCATTTGTTCCAACATGCCTGATACCGACACCGCCGCATTTTGTAGAAAATAATTTATTTCGCCGGCATATTGAATACGCGCGGCGGCAATTGTTGTGGCAACGGCGGCAATTTGGTCATCCAGCACATCAACCCACCGCATGTCGCGCCCCGATTTTAATGCAAATGCGCGTTCGCTTAACAATTTTGAAAAACGCGCAACACGCCCCGAATGTACCGCATCAAAACCAGACACCAATCGGTCAAAAAATGCACGCCGTTCCGATGCAGCATCAACAAACAGGCGGTCTTCACGCGGGGTAAGCCACACCATCGGCAAATAGGAATTTAATTCAACCAGTGTTGCCGCATCGCCATCTATTTTTGCACGGCGATTTGAATCACCCGAATTAAACGATACGACCAATTCGGTTTCGTCATCGGTTGTGGCATAAACGGAAAAACCATCCGCACCGCCAAAGCGTACAATGTCGGTCATTTGTGCGCCACGCATGCCGCGGTCACCAGATAAAATCGATAATGCCTCTAATATTGCGGTTTTTCCCGCGCCATTGGGGCCGGTAATAATTACGTTTTGACGACCGTGCGTTTTTATTCGGCACATTGTGTGATTGCGGAAATTGGTTAAAACAAGTGTTTCAATCATAATAAAAACTGGAGGCCAGGGTCGGAATCGAACCGGCATACAAGGATTTGCAGTCCTCTGCATAACCACTCTGCCACCTGGCCATTTATGCCTTTGCATCCTAGACAAAAAATATTTGTAATTCAACATAAAAATTGTTATATTTTGCCATAACGGGACCCAGAGAGAATTATATGAAAAAACTGCTGCTTTTATTGGCTGTATCGCCCGTCTGCGCATTTGCAGACGATGATTGCGCAACCATGCGATTCGTTCCAGAACGCGTTTTAACAATAAGCGAAGTGGTCGATTTGGGTCTGTGCCGCAATCCCCAGACTGCATCGGCGCATGCATCACTGCGCGCGGCGCATTTTGACAAAAACGCGGCATATTCTGCATATTTACCATCGGTGAATTTATCGGCAAATGCCGGCAAAAATTACGAAAATGAACACTGGGACGATTGGTCGTATGGGGCATCGTTGTCGGCATCGTATTTGTTGTTCGATTTTGGCAAGCGATCGTCTGACATGGCGGCGACATTGGCGACATATCGCGCAACTGGATTTGATTATGATGAAACGGTGCAAAATTATGTGTATGGTGTGATTGGCGCGTACTATGGTTTATTAAATGCCGATGCGGATGTTAAAAGTGCAACATCGGCGCAATCGGTCGCCAAGACGGCGCACGACACCGCCAAGAAAAAATATTCCGCCGGCGCTGTCGCACGTGCCGATGTGTTAAAGGCAGAAACCACATTGGCCAGTCGCGATCTTGATTTGGAACGCGCAAAAAACAATCGTGAAATTGCCAAGGGGAAATTGCTGACACAATTGTCGTTTCCCGCCGACCAAGAAATTACAATTGCCGACATGGCATCGGTATATGGCAGTGATACCGATATGAAAAGTATTGATGAATTGGTTGAAATTGCACAAAAGAAACGCCCAGATTTGTTGCGCGCAAATGCACGCACCAGTGCGGCATGGAATCGGCGTAATTCGGCATTTTTGAAAAATCTGCCATCGATTTCATTGTCGGGGTCGCTGGGGTGGGGCGATGATAACATGCAGGGCCTGTTTGGCCCAGACCAAGAAAAATTAAATGGTTCAATTGGAATTCGTGCATCTGTGCCACTGTTTGCGGGTTTTGCAAATATGTATGGTGTGCGGTCTGCGGCGGCAAATTATGACAGCGCCCGCGAAGCAGAACGAAACACATCAAACGCGGCAATGTTGGATGTGTTCACGGCATATCAAAACTATAAAACGGCGCGGACGGTTTTGACACAAACCGAAACACTGTTAAAATCGGCGACCGAATCTGAACGCGTGACCAGTGGTATGTACAAGGTTGGGCGTGCAACAATGCTGGATTGGCAAACGGCACAAGCGGAATTGTTGGATGCGCAAAAACAAAACAATGCGGCGAAATATGATTTATATATCAAACGCGCGGCGGTTGCGCTGGCGATTGGTGATATTCAGGCGCAAATGGAAAACGGGGGGAATAAATAATGGCCAAGAAAGATACATTGCCAAAAACACCGCGGCGTTCGTTTTTACGGCGTGCGTTTTCATGGGTTTGGCGTAAAAAATGGTGGATTGTTTTCATCGCCATTGTTGTCGTTGGGGCAAATATGATTTTTGGTGGCACAAAACAGGGGGACAAGGCTGGGTATTCCACGGTTGAAATTACGCGTGGTGATATGCGTCAAATCGTCAGCGCGACCGGTGAAATTCAACCGGTGAACACCGTCAATGTCGGGTCCCAGGTGTCTGGCACAATCAACAACATTTATGTCGATTATAATTCGCGTGTAAAAAAGGGCGATGTGTTGTTGACCATTGAACCATCAGTGCTTGAGGCACAAGTCCGTGAAGCCGAAGCATCATTGACCAGTGCCGAATCCAAGGCGCGCCTTGCAAAAAGCGAATATGAACGCGCAAAAACATTGTATAAATCAGACTATATCGCGCGTGCCGAAATGGAACAGGCCCAGGCATCCTATGAGCAAGCCGAACAAGATGTTGTGCGTATGAAATCACAATATGAACGCGCCAAAACAAACTTGGGCTATGCAACGATTTCTTCGCCGGTCGATGGCACGGTTATTTCGCGCAAGGTTGATGTTGGTCAAACGGTTGCGGCATCATTCCAAACGCCAGACTTGTTTGAAATCGCCGAAGATTTATCAAAAATGCAAATCGAAACATCGGTATCCGAAGCCGACATTGGCGCCGTCAAAGAAGGGCAACGCGTCACATTTACCGTTGATGCATATCCAAATAAAACATTCGAAGGGCTGGTGCATCAAATTCGTCTGTCGCCAACAACAACATCAAATGTTGTGGTCTATACGGTTGTGATTGCGGTAGATAACGCCGATTTGTCGTTGATGCCGGGGATGACCGCGTTTGTGACAATTATTGTTGATGAACGTTTTAATACATTCAAGGTACAAAATTCGGCGTTTTTGTTGCGTTCATTTGATTCGCTGGGCGTTGAAACAAATGGCGCAACCCCAAGCACACATTTAGCGATTTTGCGTGATGGCAAAATAATATTTGTTGAATATGCCAAGGGGCTGGTTGGTGCAACCGAAACAGAAATTGTCGCAGACGGTATCGAAGCCGGCGACAAAATTGTTGTGGGCAAAATGGGCGCATCGTCAAATAACAGCAGTGGTATGAACAATCGCCGCGGTGGTATGGGCGGACGACCACCAATGTAAAGAAAAATAAAATGAAAAAATCTGGGGCAAAATCAAACGCCGTCGTTTCGTTGAAAAAAATCTGTAAAAGTTTCCCGCTGGAAATGGGTGGCGAACAACAGGTTTTGTTTGATATCGATTTTACCGTTTTATCGGGCGAATTTGTTGCGATTATGGGGCCGTCGGGGTCGGGTAAATCGACATGTATGAATATCATCGGTGCGCTGGATTCGGCGACATCGGGTGTATATGAATTATATGGTCGCGACATTACAACCATGAACGCCGATGAATTGGCACGCGTGCGAAACGAATATATCGGGTTTGTTTTCCAGAACTTTAATTTATTGCCCAAACGCAGTGTTCTGGACAATGTAATGTTGCCATTGATGTATCGTGGTTTGCCCATGGCGGAACGCGTGCGGCGGGCGCGTGAAATGCTGAAATTAGTGGGACTGGAAAAATTTGAAACATACCTGCCAACGCAATTGTCGGGCGGTATGAAGCAGCGCGTTGCAATTGCGCGTGCGTTGGCGGGTGACCCAAAGATGATTCTGGCAGACGAACCGACCGGTGCATTAGATTCCAAAATGGGAAACGAAATTTTAAAATTTTTCGAAAAATTAAATCGTGATTTGGGTATAACAATTATCATGATTACCCATGAATTTGATATTGCCAGTTATGCCAAACGCATAATTCATATCTATGACGGCCACATTGCGTATGATGGCGCGGTGCCGAAAAGCGAATCTGTGCTAACACGGGCAGAAAAACAGGTGCATAAAAAATGACATTTAATGACATCTTGAAAGAATCGTGGTTGTCAATCAGCGGGAACAAGGTTCGGTCGTTCTTGACGGTGCTGGGGATTGTTATTGGCGTTATGGCGGTTGTGATTATGGTTGCCGTGGGTGAAACAGTTGAAAAGCAAATAACCGACCAATTTTCATCACTGGGGACAAATACAATTATTATTCGTGCCGGTGCGGCGCAAACGGGCGGGGTGCGTACGGGAAATCGGCAAACACTTACTATCGAAGATGCTGAATATATCGCCCAGTTACCCGATGTTGCCGCCGTCAGTCCCATTCAAAACGGCGCCGCCCAGGTGGTATATGGGAATAAAAACCTGTCTACATCAATGATTGGGGTGTATCCGGGGTACACGACCGTTCAAAATATAGAGGTTGAATACGGCACATTTTTCAATAATTCTGCGGTAAGAAATGCATCGACATATGCGGTAATTGGCCCTGAAACCGCCGAAGAATTAGGCATGCCGAAAAATCCAGTTGGGCAAACAATTCGCGTGCAGAATACACCATTGACGGTTATTGGTGTGACCAAGGCCAAGGGTGATTCCGCCATGGGTTCCCAAGACGATATGATTTTAATCCCAATCACAACATTGAAAAAGCGCATCCAAGGCAGCCGCTTTCCAAATTCGGTGCAAATGATAAGTTTGAAGTTGTATG
>CAMOCR010000029.1 GCA_946611025.1 uncultured Alphaproteobacteria bacterium
GCGGCATCAAATGTTGTGTATGTGGTGGGATTGTTCATGTTAAAGCATAATGTGCTGGGTAAAATTGGAACAAATTCGCGCCGCGGTTTTGGCTTTCTGTGAAATAATTTTAATATGCGTTCGCGGCGCCGTGTGGCGCGTTCATCGCGTGCGATTATGTGTGCGCGCGCATCGGCGGACATGCCCCAGATATATTCGCCCAACGCACGAACATTTGCATCGACATGCGCGCTGGTGGTGACAATGCCAAATGTGTTTGAAATAAAGTCAATAACACCATCTGCATCGGCGGCACCGCCAGCAACAATGATTTTTGTCGGGCTGTATTTTTCAATGATTGGCATTGCCGACAATTTTATATCATCAATAATAGCCGTCATATATGGCACAACAATTTCATTTATATCGGCACGCGAAAAGTCATATGCCACATCTGCGGGGGCAAAGCGGTCGGTTGGCTTTGGCAACATGGTGAACACCGCGCGTTTGATACGGTCGGCATCAATAAACGGAATACTAAATTTGTCGGCAATCGATTGCGAAATGTTTGTTCCACCCATTGGTGTTTTATAGTACCAAATTGGACCACGGTCGGTCCAGATAGATGCCGTTGTAAATTGCGCCCCCAAATCAATAAACATTGTTGTTTCGTGTGCGCTGTGGAATGCACGACTTAGCACGAATTGTGAATCATAGAATCCCAATGGCTGAACATGCGCACGCCGCAAGTTTGATTTCGTTTCGTCCATCGCGCCAAGCGCACAGAATATGCATCCATATGCAGAAATCAATTGGCTGTCAATATGACCGATTGGCGACAACATATTGCGCATGTGCGGTGAATCATATCGCAATGGAATAATGTGCATTGCAAAATAACCGTCTGGGGCATGAATCTTGGATATTTGGTGCATTATATCATGTGCGGTAATTTTATGTTCGGTTTGAAATACATCGTTTTGTGTGACAATTTCAAATTGTGTTTCGCCAAAGTTTCCAGTGATATATGCATCGTCAAAATGGCGACCGATTTGGGTTTCCAGTTCGTCAATAACGGTTTTAATTGCAGATACCGTATCAAAAGATTCCGCCACAAACATTGCAGATTTTGCAATTCGCGCATTACGCACCCGATGCGCCACGCCGTGTACCGCCGATGAACCAATATCCAGACATAAAAAAGCAGAATCTGTAAGATTCATTTTATTTTTCTTATTTTACCAATATGCGTGATGCATCACGCATGTCGATTGTGTTTATATCTTTTGCCAAAATATTCTGTTTTTCATTTAATGAATTCAGTGAACGTATCGCGCCAACCGGATCGTTTTCCGGCAACATAACCGTTATACCGCCCGTTGTGACGATGTTCCAGCGGCGATTTTCAATCCATTCCAAATAATCGATATACGACCCCAATGTTTGCGCCGCAGATGTTATTTCGGCAACATCGTTTGGTAATGTGCCGCGAAAAACAATTGCCGACGCATCACGTGTGTCATTTGGTGTTTGAACAATGGTTCCATCACTGGCCAATGGGTAAAACGCCACACCATCGGTCCATTGGGCAACCGCATGGTGCAATTTTACGCGTACACGTAATGTGCCATTGGGTAGCCGCCGTGTCGATGCATCTTGGACAATTGGAACATCGGCAATTCTGCGATTTAGTGAATCGATATTTAGCGAATTTGTTTTTGCGCCCAATCCCGCCGCCGCAACCGTTTGAACCGCCGCCAAATCGGTGTCGCGCGAATCAGCCGTTATGGAAATATTGTGAATTGTTGCCAATTTCCCGTGTCCCATGCCACTCATTACCATGCGGGTCGCAAAATATATCCCCAAAATAATGGCGATGACAAAATACAGCCAAAACATAATTGAACGTTTCATGGCATAAATTATATCATAAAATTGTGTGATTACAAAAATTATATCGCACGCAGCAGATATCCGCGGCGAAACATACATTTGCGGTAATAACCAACCGATTTAGATGTCGTGTTGCGTGGCACCGATAACAGCGAGCGTTGACCCACATCGCGATATTCGTTTGATTGAAATGTCACCCACAAACCATCCCAGTCGGGCATCATTGCGCTTTGGTTTGGCGCCAACAGTTTTGCAATTCTGGAACGTGGCTGATATTGTTTGTCACGAATCCCCAGACACGCCTTGTGGTCGCGAACAAATTGTTCGGTCGTGACCGCTTCATTTTCCCAGTTCAAGATAGTGGCATTGTCAATATCGCCACCGTTGACAGATGCGCATGCAGTCAAAATTGCAAATAACGATAATGCTAAAAATTTCATTCTCATAATTCTTATTATAATTTAATTGCGTTCGGGGGGCAATAGTTTTTATAATAGCATATACAAGGAAAGGATTTTGCCCATGGCGTTGTCTGTCGAAAACTTTATAAAACTGGCTAACTATTACAATCAAACAGCAATGTTGATGTCGGCAATTTGTGTGCAAAAGGGCGGAATTCCAATGGAAAACTATGTCGGGCGCATGTATGCCGCCGATGTTTTGGAATTTATTGCCGAATATGGCAGACGCTTAAAAAGCGATGGCAAAATCGCAATTCCAAACGATGTTCAAAATGTTATAAATCGGTTTAGTGCCGAATATGAACGGGTCAAAGATTTAACAACGCCGTCACAAAAACCGATTTATGAAATGACATTGGCTGAATTTGAAAAGTTTATGAATATCTGAAACAAGAGGGAAACAGATGATAAAACATATTCGTGATTTCTTTAACATGTTTGCCATGATGTGTATGGTTGTGTTGGGGGTGTCTTCGTGTCAACGCGCCCAGCCGCAAAATGTTGAACCGGCATATGACACGGTGACGGTGGTAAATAATATGGTAATTGATGAAAACTCTGTGCCAATTTTCCCGAAAAAAGCGGCATTGACCACCGATACGGCGCGCCGTTTTTCAATCGAATTGCCAAAGCGGTGTACGGTTGACTGGAATAATCAAAATGTTATATCTGTTGTCCCCGAAGAAAAAATCGAAATCGTGCGTCTGGACACGGGTGACCCGTTGCCAGAATTAAAGGTTTCTGATTATGAATTCAAACAATTGACGGTGCGTCAGGCGTTGGATAAATTACTGGATGGCACAGATATCGATGTTGTCGAAGACAGTGCCATGACCGAAAAAATATCTGGAACAATTTCATCGGGTGCGCTGGCAGATGCGGTGGAATTAATGGCGAAAATGGGACGCGTATATTATTCGTATGACGCAGCCGAGGGTGCAATTCATTTAACAAATCGTGCAAAGTGGCTGATTAAAATGCCACAAAATGAAACGATAATAATGGCGTTGTTGGATGCAATGCATGGTGCAGATATGCGTAATCTGTTGGTTGATTGGAACGATAAAACAATCGTGTTCGAAGGCAACTATCAAATCGAACGCGAAGTGTCCAGATTGATTGCCGATATTGCATCGAAAAAATATATGTTGGCATGGGATATTGATGTATATCGTGTATATCCGCGTACCGATAATCCAATTATATGGATGAACTTGTTCCCAGCGTTTGGTGAAAAAAATATTAAAATGTCGGTGCCGGGTGTTGTTGGTCGTGCGGTTGTTGTTGGCCCAGAAATCAACACCAAGACATTACAGGAATTTATGCATCAACAGGCAAATGTTGTTTTGATTTCCCAGGGGACATTTGCAATTCCAAACGGGTGGCAATCGCGTTTTGATATTGGGCAATGTGGCAAAGAAGAAAGATTGGAAACAGATTTAATTGTCGGCGCAACGGCGAAATATGGTGATTGGGGTGGTCGCAATAAAATTGATGCAAAAATCGTATTGCGGACATCAAATGGTGAATTGTCATCATTCACAATTCCATCCAGTATTGGTGACAACTATATAATTGTTGGTATTCCAACACATTCGTTTGTGACAACACCGGAAACACTTATCAGTCCATTTGCAGAACTGGTTGTGTTTATGTCGCCACGTTTGATTTCAATTGTGGATGCGGCAACGGCAAAAACATCGTCTGCGGATGCGTTGGTGGGTGATGCGCTGCGTGCGTTCTTGAATGACTAGGGTGAAGATATGTTTTCAAAAATCGAAAGAAAAATTGCATTTAGATACCTGCGTATGAAAAAGCGCGGATTTGGTTCCGTGGTGTCGTGGGTGTCGCTTATTGGTATTATGTTGGGTGTGGCGACACTGATTGTGGTGATGTCGGTTATGGGCGGATTTCATGATACACTGTTGTCGCGCATTGTTGGTATGAACGGACATGTTGTTATCTATCACCAAGATGGCGCAATTGCAGATTATGATTTTTTAATTGAAAAAATATCGCAAAACAAAATTGTAAAAGCACACACAACATCGATTGTTCCAATCGCCGAAGGGCAAGTTATGGCGACCGCCAATGGTAATAATACCGGCGCAATGATTCGTGGTATTCGTATGTCTGATTTGGCGGCAAAAACCGCAACTGGTACGCGCGTTTATGGAAAGCCGCTAAATCAAATTGCCGATGGTGAATTGGTTGCGGGGGCATCGCTGACCCGCGCATTAAATGTGACAATGGGGGATAATATATCGCTGGTGTCTGCAAATGGCGCAACCCCAACACCATTTGGAACAATGCCGCGCATTATGGCATATCCGGTGATGACGTCATTCTTTATGGGTATGTATGAATATGATTCGGGCTATATATTTATGCCACTGGAAACGGCGCAGAAATATTTGAACATTGGCAATGCGGTCACGCACATTGATTTGTTCTTGAAAGACCCAGAAGATACCACACGCGTATTAAACGCATTGGTCAGTTTGTTGCCCGATGGTTTTGTCGTGCGTGATTGGCGCGATTTGAACCGTGGTTTTGTTGGCGCATTACAGGTTGAATCAAATGTGATGTTTTTGATTTTGTTGCTGATTGTGATTGTCGCGGCATTTAATATCGTGTCCAGTTTGGTTATGTTGGTCAAAGATAAAAACAAAGATATTGCGGTGTTGCGTACATTTGGTGTGTCGCGTAAATCGATGATGAAAATCTTTATTTTATCCGGAACCAGTATCGGTGTTATTGGTGCGTTTTTCGGTATGATTTTTGGAATTATAATTGCAATTTATATTGAACCAATTCGCCAATTTTTCCAATGGGCAACAGGGCGCGATTTGTTTCCGGCGGAATTATATTACCTGTCGGAATTGCCATCAAAATTAGTTGCAACCCAGGTTATTGGAATTGTTGTTTTGGCAATCGCATTGGCGTTTTTGGCAACAATATATCCCGCATGGCGCGCGGCAAACACAGACCCAGTCGAAGTTTTACGAAACGAATAGGTGAATCATATGGCAAATATTTTGAATTCTTTATCACGGGTAAAACGCGGTGACGTGGTTATGTCTGTGCGCGATATTAAAAAGACATTTGTCGAAGGTGGTCAACCATTACACATTTTGCGTGGCGGTGGTTTTGATTTGCATCGTGGTGAAATTATCGCATTGGTTGGACCATCGGGGTCGGGTAAATCAACATTGTTGCAATGTGTCGGGTTGTTGGATAAACCCACATCCGGCAGTATTGTTATATCGGGTACACCGGTGCAAAAAATGGATGAAGATGCCCGCACGGTTGTTCGTCGTAAAAAAATCGGTTTTGTGTATCAGCGGCATAATTTGTTGTCTGATTTTACCGCGGTTGAAAATGTAATGTTGCCGATGTTGGCAAATGATATGGATGAAGATTTGGCACGTTCGCGCGCAATGAAATTGCTGCGTGCGGCGGGTGTTGTGCATCGTGCGGAACATGTGCCGGGTGAAATGTCGGGGGGCGAACAACAACGCACCGCGGTTGCGCGTGCATTGGCAAACGAACCAGAAATTTTATTGGCGGACGAACCCACCGGCAGTTTGGATCCCGCACACGCCACGGCGGTGTTTGAACAATTGCTTGCCTTGGTTCGTAAAAGCGGGATGGCAATGCTGTTTGTGACACACGACATGGGTTTGGCACAGCGCGCCGACAGAAAAATTACCATTGCAAATGGTATCGTAAAATAGTTAAATATAAAACAGAGCACAGAGGAGAGAGAATATGAAATCAATATCAAAATCAAGAAAATCAAAATCAACAAAAGCCGTTGCATCACATGAAGTTGTTGTTAAACACAGTCGTCGTCAGCGCATATTCGGTATAATCGGGTTGGTTGGTGTGTTTTTGTGTGGTTTGTTTGTAGGAACAGGGATTGTGTCGCAAGATAAAAAAGTTATCGCCGCAGAAGTTCCAGAACCGGTTGTCGAAGAAGAATATGTTGCACAGGCGACCGAACCACAAAGTGTTTGCGCGGAAATTGAACGTCTGCTGGCGCGTCGCTTGCCGGTGGCGAACGATGATGCTGATAATCGTATTGATCGTGCAAAAATATATGCATCGTTGGCGGAACGGGGGTGTGTGGAAAATTCTGCAAATTATGCCGAATTAGCACGTCAAGAACTGGAAATTGCACGCGCAATTGAAGATGATGATTTTGACCATGACGAAGCGATTGATGTTGTTGAAACATATAAACGTTTGCAAATGCAAAACGCTGCCCAGGAAATTTTGGACAAGGCGAAAAAAATCACCAACCCAGCAATCGATTTTATTATCGAATTGGAAAAAATAATTAACGAATAAATCGGGGGAATAAAATGAAATTGCCGATATTGTTTTTGTGTATGTTTGCGTTTGTTGCGCCGGCGTTTGCAGACGATGTGAAATTGGTCGAACGCAAATCTTGCGAACAAATAAAAACTGAAATTGCAGATTTGTCGGCAATTAAAAACCCAACCAGCGATGAAACCGCCCAATTAAATAAACTAATTATGATGCAGCGTGCCAATTGTTCGGTTAAAAGCAGTGGTCGCCGCGCCATTGCGCGAAATATGCCGATGGCGAATAATGCGGAACCAGTGGCACCATCGGTCAAGAGCGATGCGCTGACCGAATATTTGAATAATAAAAAATCAAATTGTGATAAATTAAATGGCGAAATTGAAAAATTGACGGCTGACAACACCAGTGCGACCAACGCGATTATTTTGGCAGAATTACAGCGGTACTATGACACGGATTGTGTTGAACGCCCATTGGTCGCGGCGGCACCTGTGACAGAAGAAAAACCGGTTGTGCCGGCAAAAACAGATGAAGAAATTGATGCGGAATTTAATGCAAATATTGCGGCGGGGTTGTGTGGTGATGGTACGAAACCGAACCGTTTTGGGTGCTGTACAGACGAGGTTTTCCGTGATTTAGGCAATGCACAATTTGCGTGTTGTCCAAAATCTGGGGGCGACTTGTGCTTTCCACCGTTGACACCGGTGAAATAGGGTAATATTCGCTTGATTTTCGATTAATTTAAGATATAATCAGGGGGCTTACGAGATTCGCGGGCATAGTACAAGGGCTAGTACGCAAGCCTTCCAAGCTTGATGTGCGGGTTCGAGTCCCGCTGCCCGCACCACCCTTCGCATCTGCGATGCTTCGGGTGGCGGGCCACAAATAAGTTCTGGGCGCGCGCCGGAGTTGGAGAGCCGGGGCAGACTGTAAATCTGTTGGCTTAAGCCTGAGGTGGTTCGAATCCACCCGCTCCCACCAAAAACACAAACCACCCGAATGGGTGGTTTTTGTTTTTGGCTATGGGCGGTGAGATGAGAACCATTGGTTCGAAACCAAGTAGATTTCACAAATGTAATGCAGTGAAATCGTTACGGGTTGCCCGCAGTCGCGGCACACGAAGTGTGTCGGACGAGGGAATCACCCGCTCCCACCAAAATAAAAATACCACCAAAACGGTGGTATTTTTATTTTGTTAAAAAGGGAGCGGGTGGATGCACCAGAATATCAACGGCACAGCAAGTGCCGTTTGAAAACGATAGTTTTCGTTGGCGCCAGCCAACAAGATATGCATGGCGAATACGCAGATAAACAATTAGTAAACCTGCAAAAACGGATATTTTTAATAGAGTTTTTGCATTTAGGTTTGGTTATTGTTTATCAAGGAACATACCCGCTCCCACCAAAAGATACACCGCACCAAAATGGTGCGGTTTTTCTTTATATTTTATATTATTCGGCTAGTTCGAAAATATCGTATCTATAAAATACTAAATTTTATCAATCTTCGAACAACATTATATAAAAAGATTAGAGAATTAACATTTTTTATATTTTTTCCATAAAAACTCATCAACGATTTTATAGGCTTTTTCAAGCGTATCTGTTGGTTTAGTTGTTTTTGATATAACAAGTGCAGATACTAAAATAGCTTTTTCTATATCTTTTAATCGATTATAAACTTCTTTATCTATGCTTCTATTTGTATTTGCTATATCTCTTAATACAAAATTTATATCTGTTATTAAGTCTTTATGAAACATTTTGTAATCCTTTTAATATATATAATGATTATATTCTAATATATAAACTAATTCAATTTTTTCTCTTTAAACTCTTGTCCGTTTTCTGCTCGACTAATGCAAGATGTCTCCCACCAAAATAAAAACACCGGCGTTTGCCGGTGTTTTTGATAATAGATTTTTACAGTATGCGACCAAAGACACCGCCGTCCAGTGCCAATGTCAACAATATCC
>CAMOCR010000030.1 GCA_946611025.1 uncultured Alphaproteobacteria bacterium
CCGCCGCCGCCACACCGAACCAACCACAAGAAAACTCTACACTATGGGATTATTCACCCGTACCACGTTGAATCTGTTCCCATTTGTATGTAACACTGTCACCACTGATAGTACCAGTCAAAACATATACACCATCAGAACCAGTCGCTGTGCCAATATTGTCTTGTTTACCATCCAATGTTGTCTGCAAATTCGTTACCTTGCTGATGGACAATGCTGGGATATCTGTTTCTGCCAAACTTGCACCAGCGGTCACCAAACCTTGTGCATCAACCGTAACTTTTGGATATGTTCCTGCTGTAACAGCCGTAGCTGGCGCTTCAACAAATGCTGAATCCGCCGCTGTCTTGGTGTAGTAGTCATCCTTTGATTCAGCTGCCATTGTACCCAAACCGTCAACTAATGAACTTGACAATTTATGTTCAGCATCGATTGTATTTTGTTTTGTTCCCAAACCTGCTGTCAATTCTGCATCTGTTGCGTATGTATCGCCCAATGCAGCAATCGCCGCCGCGTTATCTGCAACACCCTTGGTCAAACCAGAGTTTGCATCACCAATTGCTGTTTTGTTTGCATCAGCAATTGCTTTCGTTGCTGCTAAACCTGTTTCTGTGTTATTTACTGCGCTTTGCAATGTTGTGAAATCAGACGCTTTTGCATATGTTGTATCTAAACCTGTCTTGGTATAGTCTGCAGCATTTTCAGTTGCCATCGAACCCAATGTTGTTGGTGTCACAACACCACTTGCATTAACGTATACAGGAACGGTTGCACTACCAACTGCTGCGGTACCAGAACGTTTAACAACACCTTCTGTTCCACCTGTGACCGCCTTGGCGATAGCATCCGCAACGTCTGTAGACCCCGCTGGCAATGTACCAATTTTTGTATCAGTATAACCTTTTGCAGTATTTACGGCAGCTGTTTCACGTTGATCAACGTATGCCTTTGATGCGATTTCAGCGTTTGCGGCTGTGACAGCCATTACCGCCATAATCGAAACTGTTAATATTTTTTTCATTTTTCTTTCCTTTCTTTCTTGTGGTTGTTTTTCCTTGTCTTGCCCGCGGTTGTGCGTGTTGCACACGCGAACCAGATTGTTTGTTTTTGCATTTTCATGCCATGATTACATTTTATCAAATTTCACCATGGCATGTCTATACAAAAATTTCGTTATTCGGTGATTTCAAATGGCGATGTAACGTCAATCCATGTCAAACCATTTGATGCCGCTGTCAATACACAGTGACCCGAACCACCGCTTTGGCTGATGCAGGTTTGATAACCCGCCGCCAACAAGTTTGCCGCTGCAGTGATTGAATCCAATTCTGTCTGGGACAACGCAGCTTGTTTGCCACCCAACGCAGTATTGATTGAGGTAATTGCCGCTGCGTTGTCTGCAACACCCTTGGTCAAGCCAGAATTTGCATCACCAACAGCCGTTTCCAATGCCGTAACATCAGCGACCAAGCCAGAACTTGCATCACCAACGACTGTTTCCAATGCGGTAACATCAGATGCATCGGCTTTATCCGCCAAAGCAGCCGCCACAGATGCATATGTACCACCATTACCATCACTCAAAACGCCAATTGTTGCGCCACCACCAGTTACATTAGCAATCGCCGCGGCAACAGCTTTTTCAGTTGCCCATTTGCTATCAGATGCATCTGTTGTGGAACCAATTGATGTTGCCTTGTCGGCTACATTAACTTTTTCTGCCAATGCTGCTGCAACGGTCTTTTCACCGGCACCGGTACCAATGCCCGCACCCAATGCGGCGGCATCTGCCTTGCCAGCAACAACTGTTTCCAACGCATCAACCTCACCTTGGGCTGCATCGGCTGCATCTTGTGCGGCACTTGCTGCATCGGCTGCATCTTGTGCGGCACTTGCAGCATTGGCAACATCGGTTGCCAATTCGTTGACAGCACCCGTCAATGTTGTACCAGATTCAAATGCGTTGCTTAATGTTTCATTTTCACCAGCAACTTTTTCTTCCAATTGTGAAACCGCACCATCGGCACCGGTCAAATTTTCAATTTGACGGTCGACATATGCCTGTGACGCAATTTTGAACGGTGTTGCCGCATTCGCGCCCGCGGTTCCCATCAAGATTGCCGCAGCAAAGCCTGAAAATACAATGTTTTTTACTTTCATTTTTTTCTTTCCTTTCTTTTTGTTTGTTGTCCGCATCTTGCGGAACCGTTTTTGTTTAATTTTTAAAATCTCTGTTTATTATGGTTCTTGACCTGTCGCCGCCACAATTGCGTTGCCAGAATTACCATTGGCATCAACAATTGGTATATACATTTGAACACCATCAACAAAACCCAATACATATTGACCCGGTGTTGGGACAGTACCAAATGGAACCTTGTCATCCAAAGCACCCGATACAACCTTGTTTTGAACTGGGTTCGTGCTAGATAAACTTAATGCAGAATCAATTGTTGGCAATTGGGTCTTTAATGCATAATTCGATTCCAAATCAGCCGTCGTGGTATAGTCCGCCAATGCATTGTCTATTTGATCACTAATTGAATCAACATCACCAGATACCGCACTAATCGCCGTATAGATGCCACCAGATGTAACTGGGTTCGTTGAATTTGCGGTCGGCGTAGTATCAAATGTTAACGCGTCTTGCTTGCCCGCAATCAAACCATCCTGAATTGCAATGGCATCCTTGTTGGCTTCGACCTGGGCAACAACTGTGCTGGTTACACCCGAATTAACCGCCGCCAATTGCGTTTCAGTTAACTTATCTTGTTTGCTTTGCACCGCATTACTAAGCGTACCCAATTCGGTTTCAACGTAATTCTGGTTCGCCTTTAATGTGATTTTGTCTTCCAACAACTGTGCCCCAGCTTGAATTGCCGCAATATCCGCCTTGTTCGTGGCAATCTGTCCAACCTTGGTTGTATCAATACCCGAATTAACCGCCGACAGTTGTGCTTCGGTCAAAGAATTTTGTTTTTTCGCTAATTCGGTGTTCATTTCAGCCGTTGTTGAATATGGTTCCAATGCGGTGTTGATTTGTGTCGCAATCGAACCAGCTTCGCCAGAAATACCGTCCAAGGCTGTGTCAATTTCACCCTTGGTATAAACATCAGCACTGTTTGCCTTGTCCGCCAATTTCGCATCCATTTGCGCCGTTGTTGAATACGATGTCAATTTGCTGTCCAATGCACTGGGTTGAACCGCGGTGGCACCCGCCGCCGCACCAGAACGAATGTCCGCCAGGTCGCCAATCGCATCCTGTTTCGCGTTCCATGTTGCCTTGTCTGCGGTTGTCACATGAATATCGTTGTTTGCAATGTGTGCATCATATGTCGACAAATCAACCGTGCCAACCCCGGTGGTAATCGCCGCGTCAACTTCGGTTTTTGTATATGTTGTTGCTTTATCTGCCTTTAAATCCAACGCCGCGTTAATATCATCAGACATTGTATTCAATGCGGTTTGAACATCGCCCTTGGTCGCGTATGTGTTAGCCAGGTTTTGAATCGCCGTGCTTAAATCATTCGCGGTTGCATAATCGCCCGTCAACGCGGCACCGTTTAACAATGTGTGCCATTCGGTATCATCACCCGTGGTATAGCGCCACTGTAAATTTTTGTCTTCGGTATAACGAATTTCAGTTTCGCGGGAATTTAAATCCTTGGCTACAACGGTTTCCATCAATTTTTCAACATCAATCGAAACCGTGCCATCATCGGCAATGTCAACAATGCCATCGGCACTGCCCTGAATCTGTTTATCTTGGAAATTTTCCAATGCCGCAACACGACCCGACAGAGAATCCGCCACCGTGTCGGTTCCAATGTTCCCCTCCAATTCGTCAACACGTTGTTCCAATTCTTTAAAGCTGGTTGTGGAACCCGGGGTTGCCGAACCACCCGATGTTGTTGCGGTTGTGGTCGCACCACCCAGATATTTACCAATTGACAAACGTTGCGAACCGCCCGATGTCGATGTCGCCGAACCAGACGCCGATCCAGAATTAGACGTAATTAAACGCGCAGACGATGGTGTGACGCGCAATGAACCCGCACGCGTTGGTCCCACACGTGTCGATGCAGATGCCGCAGACGCACCACTGTATGTGCCCGCACCACCCAATGTGCGAACCGCCGGTGCCGCCATCGCATTTGTCGCCAAACCGGCGCACAATACGCATAAAACCGACATTGTTGATATTTTTAATGTATGTTTTTTCATTCTCTTCTTCCCACGTCTTTTGTCGTTCCTATTTTACCACATTTGCGAATCGGTTCCAAACACTTTTTTGGTTAAAATTCATATCGAATACCCAGTGATATAGAATTATCCAAAATAAATCCGTTTTCATTTTTCAGATGCATGCCACCGATATCAGTCTCTGCAATGCCGTCGTTATCTGTATCAATAAAAGTACCAGCAACCCATTGGCGTTTTTGGTCGTGCCCCATAAATCCGGCAATGCGATAGCGCAAGTCCAAAACCAAGTTATCATCCAATTTATGTGTATAACCCGCCATTAAACCAGCCATTGGCGATACCGACCATTTTGGATTGTTTCCAGATTTAAACCTATCATCGACCAATTCGGTACGTGGCATTGCAATACCCAGACCCGCACCAACATATAAACCATTGGTGAAATCATAGTATCCATTTGCAATTAAATATGGCACAGACAACGAATATTCATAACCTTCGTCTTTATCAGTGTAATTAAAGATATAGCCCGCTTCGACATCGGCACGCCAGAAATAATCTATGCGCTTACCAAATGCCATATTTGCAGAAAACAGCGGCTGAAATGAATATTTATCATCACCAATATGTTCGTCTTCGACATAATATTTATTCTTCCAATTTAACAATGCCAATTCCGCACGCAATACACCATACCAACCCGATTTCGCCTTGTCGGTGTAGCTGTATGTGACATCATATGAACCGTTTTTGTTACGGGTCAAATAACTGGGGCGTGCCGCCTTTTGTGCAGAAAACGCAG
Organism: uncultured Alphaproteobacteria bacterium; assembly: GCA_946611025.1. Lineage (GTDB taxonomy): Bacteria > Pseudomonadota > Alphaproteobacteria > Rs-D84 > Rs-D84 > Enterousia. The sequence continues at coordinate 5,006 of CAMOCR010000030.1, forward strand.
GTGTCACAGCCGCACATAATGCGATAACGGAAACTAATTTTTTCATGATTTTTCTCCCTGTACTTTTGACATAAGTATATCACATTTTGACCCCTTTCCCAAACGGAAAAAAACATATATTGACAACTTTTTATAAAATTTGCTAAATTCGTATTGTAATCAAAGGATGTGAAATGAAAAAAATTATGTTTGTTCCAGTTTTGTTGGCTTTGGCGGCATGCGGCGGCAAAACACAAATCGACGAAGACAAGGTTTTCTTTGCTTTCGATTCGGCCGAAGTAACCAGCGCAGCACAAAAAGATTTAAAGGCACAATCAACATATATGAAGAAAAATGCCGATGTAAATGTCGTGCTTGAAGGGCACTGTGACGAACGCGGTTCAACCGAATACAATTTGGCGTTGGGTGCGTTGCGTGCGGGTAATGCGGCACATGTTATGATTAAAGACGGTATCGAACCAGCGCGCATCAAAACCGTTTCATACGGCAAGGAAAAGCCACAATATTTGGGTACTGGCGAAGAAGTCTGGTCGAAAAACAGAAACGTCACAACAAAAACAAAATAAAATTTCGCCCGTCTGGGCGATTTTTTGTTGAAAGTTCAAAGTGGAAAGTTCAAAGTGCAAATAATGTGTGCCGGCAAATGCCGGCACTGCTTTATTACATTTGAACTTTGAACTCTGAACTTTGAACTTTGTTCTAAAAACTCTTGCCCACCTGCTCTTTTTTTACTAACATCGAAATCATGGAAGAAAAGACAGCGATTTCTTTTGCAAATGTTGCCGCGGCATATGATAACGCCACAGAGGTACTTACTGATGTTTCATTTAATATCAGTGCCGGCAATTTCTATTTTTTGTCGGGCGCATCGGGCGCGGGAAAAACAACATTGTTGCGTCTTATATATATGTTGCATAAACCGCTGCGCGGGCAAATCAAGTTGTTTGGAAAAAACACTGCGGAAATGTCGCGCGATGATATTGCCGCAATGCATCACAAAATGGCGATTGTTTTCCAAGAATATTCGCTGCTGTCGCATATGACCGTTTTCGACAATGTTGCATTACCGTTGCGCGTGCGTGGTGTCGCAGAAACCAAGGTTAAAAAACTGGTGGCCAAGGTGCTAGATTGGGTGGGACTGGGCAAATTTGCCGATGTAAAACCGCTGGAACTATCCGGTGGTCAACAGCAACGTGTGTCTGTTGCACGTGCAATTATTGTTCAACCAACAATTTTATTGGCGGACGAACCGACGGGAAATCTGGACGATGAAAACGCATCGCGCCTGATGGAATTATTTATTCAAATGAATAAACTGTTTGGCACGACAATTATTTTGGCAACACATAATAAAAAGTTAATGGAAACATATAAATTCCCAGTAATGCGTGTTGAAAATCACCGCGTTGCATTTGTCGGCAAGGCGGCATCAACAACCGCGGAACCTAAAAAAGTTTGGCGCGGCCCCGCCCCGAAAAATTATTTTTCAGAACTGTCGAAACAGTTTGACGATATTGGAAACGCATAATGAAACGAACAACGGTATTTTCACTGGTACGCGAACAGTCGGTATTCATGACCGCGATTATGGGGTTGCTGACATTTTTGGCGGTAATGGCGCTGGGGGTTGCAATTTCAATTGGCACCGGTGTTGCACGTTGGAACGCACAATGGGATTTGTTCGCCACGGTTCAGGTTGTTGATAAATCAAACGAATCGTCTGTGCGGAAAATTTTGACTGATAACAAGGCTAAAATCGATACGCTGCATGAACTAAGCGATGACGAAATGAATGATTTAATGCGCCCATGGATTTCGGGCGGCGGCGCATTGCGGGAATATATGCCAAAAATGTGGGAAGTGAAATTCAAAACCGAATCGGATTTAGAAGATGTCGCAACCGCAATTGCCAAGCGCGCACGGTTTTTAACCCATGCCGATGCGTTGCGCGCACCAATGTCGGCGGGCTGGAAAATGATTTTTATCGCGGGACTGATATTGGCACTGACATTGGGGGCAATTGCGGTTTGTGTTTCATATATCGCGCGTAATACGGCAATGCTGCATAAACGCGAATTGGAAATATTGAACCAGGTCGGCGCCACCGATTCGTTTATTGCCAAACAAATGCAAATAATCGTCACAAAAATATGTATCGTTGCGTGTACGTTGGGCTTTGTTGTTGCCGCACCGGTATTGGCGATTGTTTTATCGGCAACACATTCGGCACGCGTGGGACTGATGGCGATGCTGGGAATAAATGGCGCGGGGTGGTTATGTTTGGTCTTGTTGCCAATAATCATCACAATATTTGCAATATGGATGACCCGCCGCACAACATTAAAAATCTTGCAAAACGAATAGATGAAATTTCTAACCCCTTCATTTTTATTACTGGGATTATTTGTCATTGGCGGCATGGTATTTAAATCGTCTGCGCCGCGGGGGTGTGTTGATATAATGCCCGATGACACACTGTTTGTTTTAACGGGTGACGTGCGCCGCATTCCGTTTGCCATGCGCGCGGTGAACAATTATCCCGATGCCGATGTATATGTAATTGGTGCGGGTGCCGAAACCGTGATGTTTGATTCGGCGCACCCAGTTATGATTGAATCACAATCAAAATCAACATATCAAAACGCATTGGCAATCAAAGATATTGTTGAAAAAACTGGTCTGGACCGAATCGTTATTGTCACCACCGAAGACCACATGAACCGCGCCGAATATTTAATACGACATGAATTACCAACGACCGAAATCGTCACATGCGCGGCAACATTATACGGTATGCCGGCGGCACGGCGTTTGGAACGTTGGACAACAGAATATATAAAATACATTGTCACAATGTTTGGAATTAAAGAGGGATAAAATGTTACGCACCATTATTTTCAAGGTTGCATCTGCGATACATTTCATTTTATGGGCACCAATAATACTGGTTGGGCTGGTAAATGGTCGGCTGAATAATTTTCTGGTAATAAAATGTTCGGGCGGGTTGGCATTGTTGGCGCGTATTATATGCGGCATAAAATATGCGGTGCATTTTCCACCAACATATGAAAATGGTGTACCGGTTTTGCCAAACGGCAATTCCCGCTTTGACGGCAAGGCAATTGTTGCATCGAAACATATGTCGCTGTTGGAAATTATTATATTGGCGCACGTTGTGCCAGATGCGTTTTTCATCTGCAAACGGGAAATCATGTGGTTTCCAATTTACGGTTGGGCATTTTGGCGCATGGGGCTGTTGCCGGTGAACCGGTCGCGCGGTCATACCAACATGAAAAAGTTAGCAGCAGACGTTGCAAAAAAAATTATGTCTGGGCGCACATTGGTTATATTCCCCGAAGGCACGCGTGTAAAACCCGGTGCGCATGCACCACTGCGCCGTGGTTTACTGTTTTTAGCCCAGGAATTAAAATTGCCAATCTTGCCGGTTGGAACCGATACGGGACTTTATTGGCCAAAGCATGGCACAAT
>CAMOCR010000031.1 GCA_946611025.1 uncultured Alphaproteobacteria bacterium
CGAAGCTTCGAAATTATCGCGCAAGGCTTGGATATACAATGGCGTTTTTGTGTTTAAATCATCAAGTTCAGGGGAATACAAGCCTTCATAATCTTCGATTTCTTCGCGATTTTTAGCAATATCTGCGGAAAGCAGTTTAATTTCTTCTTGAATAGAAATCGTTTCAGCAGGTGTCGGTGATGTAGCTAGACGATTATTGAGTTCACTTAATTTTCTTTGCAATTTGGAACGTTTTTCCATCGCTTGTAATACATTGTCATATGTTTCCAAACGTTCTTGCATTGGCTGGTACAGACTGTATGCATTAGATTGGGCAGGGCGCAGGGTTTCTTGAATAGCACGTTCTTTGTTAGATACGGCCTTTTTTGCATCTGGTCTGCCGGCTAATCCAAGGTCGTTTAATGCGCTGTCGCGTTTGTTTATCTGCTGTGTTTTGGCGGCATTATCCGCAGCATCAGCGGCAGCTTTGTTTGTATCAAATGCCGCACGTTCACTGGCAACATTTGCATCGTGGGCATTAGACATGGCGCGTAATTTTGCGCCAGTTTTGTCTTTGCCGCCATGTTGGAACTGTTTATTAAATTTGCTGCCCGACAGACGAATTTCATTGCCAATCATTGTCACGCCATAACCAACCGCCATAAATGCAGTCTTGATACTTTTATCTAATGCGTTGCTAACAAATTGCATGCCTTCGTTTTTATTCCAAGACAAGCCCTTGTCTGAAAAGATAGTTAGATTTGTTTTGCCTAAGGCATCCATAGTTTTGCTTGTTGTCATGCCGTATTTCATAACAGACAACACTTCCATAGACGTTTTCGCGGCTGCAACTGATTCTGGTTTGCCATCATCAACAGCTTTGATAATTAGCTCAGATATCAAATTGCGCATTTGACGGCCATTTTTTAACGCACCCTCCATCGTTTTTTTCATATTTGGGTCGTTTGAAAATTCTTCAAGGGTCTTTGTCATCCAATCAAAATGTGCACTTGCATTCGGTGAAGTTTTTAATGCGCCTGCAATTTTAGATTTTTTATCAAGTAACCCAGCAAAACCATCTGTTGGTTTTACCCCATTTTTATCTAATGCCTTGGCAATTTTCTTTGCGTATTCTGAAAAGAATAATCTGTCGCCCTTTAATTTTACGTATTTTTCTAGACAATTTTCATATGTATCACTGGCCCATTTTTGTATCTGTTGTATTGGGGTCAATGCATCGTCACGTTTTGGCGGTACGTAATTTTTGGAATCTGTTTTGTCATAATCGATATCGTTTTTGGCCTTTTCCACAGCCGAAGATATGCGATTATCATCTCCTTCATGAGCTTTAAATGCTTCTAAAACCTTATTGTCTTTGTACAATGTCTTAAACAAAGACGGATATTGTTCTTGAAATGTTTGTAATTTATTCGGATCTATGTTTGGTTGATTCCAACCTGGTGCATATATGTCGTATATAAGGCGCAGATTTGGCTTTGTACCAATTTTTTGCGCAAATACAGAATCTGTTTCGTATGCGTTGTTTATTTTGCCAGCAAGATTTTGGATTTTTTCACGGAATTTATCGTCTTTATTATACTTTTTGCTGTTTAATCCATCAATAATGCTTTGATAATTTGTACTGGAATCTAAAATACCAGCCCAATCTGAATCTCGTTCCAGTTTGCCTTTTAGAAAATCCTTATGTGCGGTTAATAAATTTGCTAAACTTGCACACTGATTCTCGGTTGCCTGTGTTGCTATTAAAGATGCTTGATTGGTGTCGGTAAATAGGTGTTGCCATTCGTTTATAAAATCAAGAACATTGGTGTTACCTGCATACGAAGCACGGTTGCGTTTCGTTTGATAAAAGACGTTCTGACAGATACGGAACAGTGTTTCCCAATCAGCACGATCTAATTCATCGTGCGCGCCAAATGAGTCTGGTAATGATTTTATTTGATATTCGCCAGCAGCATTACGAATGAAATTACCACTGGCATCTTTTTGTAATAATTTATCGGCCCATTTTTTCTGGTCCTTGGTAATATCACCATTTTTTATCAAATCTTCAAATTGAGCCCATTGTTCAGTATGGTTGTCACGCATTTCCATCATGCGTAGCAATTTGAAATATTCCTGTAAAAAATCATTCAATTGTTGTGCCATACTAAACCTTTATACCCACTCATACGATTATAACACTTTTATGGTGGTTTTTCAACTTTTGTAATACAAAATCGGTGGTTTTTATGATATAATTCATACAACAATGCGGGGAAAAATGAAAAAAACACAGAAAAATAATTCGTTGCGTAAATTTTTACACAGTATTTACGGCTATTCGTTCTTTAATAAATTGATGCTGATTAGTCCGGTTTATGCCGTTTTTATGCAGGACCATGGCATGACCGATATGCAATTGTCGGTGCTGTTTATATTGCTGTCGCTGGCAACGGTTGGAACGCAAATTCCGGTCACATGGCTAACCAATAAATTGGGACAGAAAAACGCCATTATGTTGGGACAATTGTTAAAGGGGTTTGGGTTTGTATTATGGTTGATTTGGCCGACATTTTGGGGCTTTGCAATTGGAATGTGTTTGTGGGGGATGATGACGGCGTTCTTTAATACCGCGTTCGAAGGGTTAATTTACGATGAATTGCGTGCGCGCCACCACAATAACATTTATGCGCGTGTTTTGGGAACGCGTTATAATGTCCAGGCATTTGGTGCGGGTTTGGCGGCGTTTGGTTCGCTGCTGATGTTCTTTGGTTATGAATGGATAACAATTGCATCGCTGGGGTCGTTGGCGTTGTCAATGTTGTGCATTGGACGTGTTGATATTTGTTCGTACAATCGTCCGGTGGTTCAAAAGCGTACAAAACGCGTGCGTATGATAAAATTATTTCGCGCGGCGTTTCATATATGTCGCATAACACCATGTATATTTTTAACAATGATATTGTGCGAATTGGTCGCGAATTTTTCATATGTTGATGATTACCTTAGCCCGATTGGCATTGAAATCGGCTTGCCGGTGGAATTTGTTGGTTTGATTCAGTTCTTTGTTTTGGGTTGCATGATTCTGGGGCAAACATTTGCATATCGCTTTGAAAAAATGCGCGATTGGGTTTTATACACATTGGTTTGCGTGTTGGGCGGATGCTTTATGTTATTTGCGTTTAATTATTCGATTAGTGGGTTGTTGGCGTTGGGCGCGGCATATGTTCTGTCCAGTGGCTTGTATGTTTTAATGTATGCGCGGTTCCAAGATTTCTTGCCGCCATCGCAACGCACCGTGATGTTGTCGATATACAGTATGACCGATAACATGGTTTATATATTGATGTGTTTGTTGATGGGTGTCGGGGGTAGCTTTGGCAGTTGGCGGTACAGCATTTTAGTAATTGGGGCGATACTGGTTGGAATCGGCGTTTGGGCATTGCTGTTTATTGGTGATAAATGTGCAATCAACACGAATCCAAACAAACGCGCAATACGAACCGCGCATCCGGTTGGCGATGATATTGTTTAGTATCCTGATATAAAATTGTGATTTTTTTGGTATTTTTTCTTGCATTTTGATTTTATTTATGTCAAAATTCCCCCCGAACCGCCGAAAACATACACAATGTGCTTGTTTTTCGGGGTCCGGTTTTGGGACCATAGCTCAGTTGGCTAGAGCAACTGACTTTTAATCAGTGGGTCCAGGGTTCGAGTCCCTGTGGTCCCACCAAAATCAAAATACCGCCGTGTGCGGTATTTTTTATTTTGGATTGGGCAAGCGGACGAGAACCCTGTTCGACACGATAGTTGGCAAGAACAAGCGGAACGCGCCGTTCGCGCCATACGTGTGGAAAGGGGCCCAACCGTCAAGGTTGGGAATTTACAGTCCCTGTGGTCCCACCACAAAAAATAGTTAGCCCGCACGATTTTGTGCGGGCTTACGATTTTTTAGTGTCTCGGCGTAGCAAATGCGTTCAATAAAAATATTCCAAACACACACAATGTTTATTCTTTGTGATTAAGCACCCGCGAAGACGGACAGTGCTTTACCACTACCCCGTCGGCATTCGCCGCCACCCCTTCGTTCGCGAAGGGGATTTATACCGCCGTGTGCGGTATTTTTTATTATTTTTTGCGTTTTAATATTTGTTGGTTTATGATTTTGTTATGCAGCAATATATCGACGCACATTGTCATATCTTAACCGATGCCGAAATGCAAAATGCCGCGGCGCATGGGGTGGGGCGATTTATTGTAAATGCCACAGCCCCCACAGATTGGGCGGCGGTTGTGGAATTGGCAGTGCGCGAAAATGTCTATGGCGCAATTGGGGTACACCCGTGGCATGTCACGGAATTATCAAATGATTGGTATGTGGTGTTGGGTGATATGCTGATGTCATACCCAGATTTAATGGTTGGGGAAATTGGGTTGGACAAAAACCGCCCCAATATTGAATTACAAGAATCTGTGTTTCGCCGTGGACTGCAAATTGCACATGACATGCATCGGGTGGCGCATATTCACTGTGTCGGCGCGTGGGGAAAGACAATGGATATTCTGCGCGGGGGCAAATTGCCGCCGGCGATGGTGTTTCATGCGTTTTCGGGTGCCGCCGATTTAGTGCCAGAATTAGTAAAAATGGGTGCATATTTTTCATTTGGCGCGGAAATATGTAATGAAAAACATATTCGCGCGCGCCGTGTGGTCGCGTTGGTGCCGGAATCACGCCTGTTGGTTGAAAGTGATACGGCATCCCCCGCCATAATACCAGACGTGGTCGCGCAAATCGCACACATGCGTGGTGTTGTGGCATCGGCAATGGCGGAAACAATTTATAACAATACAATGGGGTTGTTAAATGGCAGACAGATTTAAGCGAATTCGGGCATTGTTGGGTGATGAATCCATGGCCAAATTACAAAACGCAACTGTTATGGTTGTGGGCTGTGGCGCCGTTGGTTCTTTCGCGATTGAGGCTCTGGCACGCAGTGGTATCGGGCGTATTGTGGTTGTTGACTTTGATGTCGTTGAAGAATCAAATATAAATCGTCAAATATTCGCGCTGTCATCCACCATTGGCACGGCAAAGGTTGATGTTGCGCGCGCCCGTATTCATGATATAAACCCAGACACAGATGTTGTTGCCGTAAATGCATATTTTGATGACAATACCGATATAAATGTTAACCCCGATTTTGTAATCGATGCAATTGACACGGCTGAATCGAAAATTGCATTGTATAAATGGTGCGTGGCGCGCAATATACCGTTCGCCGCCAGTATGGGTGCCGCGCTAAAGACCGATGCGGCGCAAATTCGTACGGGGCGCATTTATAAAACATCGGTTTGTCCGTTGGCGGCGCGTGTTCGCAAAATGGCGCGGGCGGAAAATTTGCCCGATTTCCCCGTTGTGTATTCGACCGAGGTTCCCAATCGCGCGGCAGCCAGCGCGGGTCGCGTATTCGGGTCAATGGTGACAATTACCGGTACATTTGGGTTGCGCCTGGCAGATATTGCGATAAAAAGTATTATTGATGCGAAAAATATGATATAATTGTTCGCATGCTGATAAATTTACTGTTATTGGTGTTGGGGTTTGTGCTGCTGGTGCGGGGCGCAGACGTGTTTGTTGATGGGGCGGTTGCAATTGCGCGCCGTTGGCATATTCCAGAAATTATAATCGGTTTAACAATTGTTGCCATGGGAACCAGTGCACCCGAATCCGCCGTGTCAATCGCATCGGCGTTTCGTGGTGCGAACGGTGTGGCAATTGGTAATGTGTTTGGGTCAAATATTGCGAATATCTTTTTGATTCTGGGGGTGTCGGCGGCAATATCACCATTGCTTGTTGGTAAAAATACGGTACGTTATGAAATTCCATTTGTCGGGTTTATAACATTGTTGCTGATGTGGTTTGGGTGGCAATATGGTGTTATTTCGCACGGTGCGGCGGTGGTGTTGTGTGGGCTGTTCGTGTTATTCTTGGCGTATTTATACCGCATTTCAAATGGTGCAAATGTGGAAGATATGCCGAATGCAAAATATATGTCGGGATGGAAAATAATTTTGTTCGTTGTGGGCGGAATTGCGGCTTTGGTCATTGGCAGCAACCTTACCGTCACCAGTGCGGTTGCAATTGCGCGGGCATTAAATGTTTCCGACCGAATAATCGGTTTAACCATAATTGCCATCGGGACCAGTTTGCCCGAATTAGTCACATGTGTTATCGCGGCGTTAAAGGGGCAATCAGACATCGCCATTGGCAATATTGTTGGGTCAAATATATTTAATATTTTATTTGTGTTGGGTATTGCGGGACTGATACATGCAATACCATTTGATGCGGCGTTTATTGCCGATGGGGCAATTGCAATGTTGGCGGTCATATTGTTGTTTGCGGCAACGGCGCGTTCGGGCAAATTAAATCATGCATGGGGCATCGCTTTTATCGCAATATATATTGCATATATCGCATATACAGTGATGTAATACTGCGGCAATGTGTATTTGTAATGTGGCGGTTTTGTTGATATAAGAACCTTTTCCTAAATCGTGTATTGTGTTTGCACCGTGGGGGCAAAACGGTTATAATGTGCATGTCTGGAACCAGACAAATACAAACCGTAAAAGGAGAAAAAACAGATGAGAGGACTTAATCATTACCTGCTTGTTCCATTGATGTTCATTGGCGCCTTGAACTGGGGCTTGATTGGAATCTTTGGATTTGACTTGGTGGCGTTTTTATTTGGCCCGGCAACATTGTTCACAAATATTGTGTACAGTTTAATCGGTATCGCCGCAGTTGCATGGTTGATAATTATCTTAATCGACCGTCCAACAAACGCACGTTAAAACAAAAAACATCAGTTTTCATGTCAATCGCCCCCGGCAAATGTTTCGCACGGGGCGTTTTTTATTGCGATAATAATCGCGTGTGATATACTGGGGGGCGATAAAACAAATGGGGGCAAAATGGCAATAGTTATGGATGGTGTCGCATTGCGGAATCGTGTGTTGGATGCGTTGCGCGTGCGGGTTGAAAAAATGGCACGGCAACCAAAACTGGTCGCGATTTTGGTTGGTGATGACCCCGCCAGCCAGATTTATGTTCGCAACAAAGAAAAATTTGCCGCCGCCGCGGGCATTGCAACCGATGTGGTGCGCATGCATGGGGACACCGACACCAACACAATAATTACAAAAATTCACGAATTAAATATGGATGATTCTGTGACGGCGATTTTGGTGCAGTTGCCGTTGCCGGCACACATTGACACGCACGCGGTTATAAATGCGGTTGATGCGGCAAAGGATGTTGATGGCTTTACCGATGAAAACATTGGGCGCATGTATGGTGCGGGGCGGGGATTTATCGTGCCATGCACACCGCGCGGGATATTGGCATTGCTGGATGAATATAAAATCGATGTTGCGGGGAAAAATGCGGTTATAATTGGGCGGTCAAATATTGTGGGTCGCCCCATGGCACAAATGTTGTTGGCGCGCAATGCGACCGTCACAATTTGCCACAGCCGCACACCAAACATTGCAGAATTTACGCGCTGTGCGGATATTGTTGTTGCGGCAACGGGCAAAATGACAATTACTGGCGATATGTTAAAATCGGGTGCGGTGTTTATCGATGTTGGTATGCAGCGCGATGAAAACGGCAAATTGCATGGCGATGGCGACTTTGAATCGGTGTCTGCGGTGGCATCTTATATCACACCAACACCGGGTGGCACGGGACCAATGACAATTGCAGGTTTAATGATGAATACGGTCGAATTGGCTGAAAAATAAACAATGGCGGCGAAAATGGATAAAATGCTGCGCGCGGCGGACGCAAATTATGACAAAAACCCAGACATTAAATGGAACTTTACCAAGTTTTTAGTTGATAAATCGGGTAATGTGATTCATCGCTTTGAACCGACCGATGATATGGCGGCGGTTGCGCGTGCGGTTGACGATTTATTTGCCCTTTAATATACGGGACTTGTTGCGTTGCCATTCGCGCTGTTTAATGGTTTCGCGTTTGTCGGCGCGTTGTTTACCATGCCCAATGCCCAGCAACACCTTTAATTTACCGCGATTGTTGAAATACAGTTTCAGTGGCACAATGGTTGCGCCTTTTTCTTGTAATTGACCAATCATGCGGTTGATTTGACTGCGGTGCAATAACAATTGGCGCGGACGGCGTTCG